>CAYXZE010000037.1:0-13643 GCA_964469395.1 uncultured Luteolibacter sp. | reverse complement strand
CGCGTCAAGAGGGGCGATATCCGATCGCCCCGACCATGGGAGGTCAATGGAAAGCGCTTTGCTCGGCTCATTGGCTTTTTCATGGGCACGGCGGACGGATTCCGCCGCTCCCTGCGGGACGGCGGCGGTGCCGCACCAAGGAAGGGCGATATCCGATCGCCCCGTCCATGAAAGGGCCAATGAGAAGCGTCTTCCTCCTCTCATTGCCCCCCCATGGGCACGGCGGGTGCGGATCAGTTGGCTTTGCCGATGATCTGGATGTTGTTGATCAGCGGGCTGGCGAGGGCCTTGTCGATGCGGATGCGGACGGCGTCCGCGGCGGGGAATTGTTTGTCTCTGGCGGACGAGCGGCCTTCGAGAATGATGCGCTTGTAGCCGATTTTCTTGCCGCCGAACACCGGTGTCCACGCGCCGTTCACGCGGCATTCGATGGTGTATCCGTCCACCCGCTGGCCTAACGGGATGTATTCCTGGAGGATGAAGCCGTCGATCTCGCGCACTCCACCGAGGTCGATCTCGATGGTGGCGGTGGTGACGTTGTCATCGGTGGCGTAATAGGTTTCGTAGTTGCCGTCGGTGAGGTTGGCTGGCGCGAATTTCGGGCTGTTGCCGCGGTGGCTGTCGGTGGTGACTTTGACACCCGGCTGGCGGGCGAGGTCGTCGCTGTGGATTTGATCCACCCATGCCTTGAATTCCTTGAGGCGGGTGACGGTGGCTTCGTCGATCAGGCCGTCCGCATTGGGGGAAACGTTCAGCAACGGGGTGACGCTGTGACCCACCGAGTTCAGGTATTCGTTCTGGATGGTCTGGAGGTTGGAGACGGGGCGGCCGTTATGGAACCAGTTTCCCTGGAGGATGATCGAGGGTTCGTTCGGATACCAGCGCATGACGCCGTCGATCATTTTCCGGTAGTCCTGATCCGGGCTCACGCCGCCGTGGGCGTTCGGCCAGGAGAGGCAGCGGTCCGGGATGGCTTTGACCAGCACGCCGGAGTCATAGACCACGGCGTTGGGCTGGGTTTCGGCGATCAGTTTGCCGATCTTGGGGTAATCCATTTTCAAATTGGCGGCGTTGAAGCCATCGAACCAATACTCGTCGATCTGGCCGTATCTCGTGCTGAGTTCCTTGAGCTGATCGTAGTAGTAGCTGCCGTAGTCTTGGTGATTCGGGGAGCCGGCGACTTCGAAATGTTTGTCGATGATCGACATGTAGATGCCGAAATAAACTCCGCCCTTGCGGCAGGCTTCGGCCAGGTCCTTGACGATGTCGCCCTTGCCATCCTGCCACGGGGAGGACTTGACGCTGTGTTTGGTGGTGTCCGTGGGCCAGTTGCAGAATCCGTCGTGGTGCTTGGCGGTGAGGACGATGCCCTTGAATCCGCCCGCCTTGGCGGCTTCGACCCATTGGTTGGCGTCGAACTTGGCGGGATTGAATTTCGCGGGATCTTCCTTGCCGTAGCCCATGTGGTCGCCGCTCGGATAGAAGGTCTTCATGCCGAAGTGGGCGAACATGATGTATTCCGCCTTGTGCCAGTTCAACTGGGGCGGGCTGGGCAGGGGCGGGAACGGAGCGGGCGGCGCGGACGGATCGGCGGCGAACGCGCTCGCGGCCAGGAGCAGTGCGATGGAGGTGGCGGATTTCAGGATCATCGGGTTGGTTGATTGGGAATCATGGAATACAGGGAAAGGACGGGCCGGTGCGAGGCGAATGTGCGGTTCATTTCGGAACCGCTTTCAGCAGGATGCAGGCACCGCCGCCGGGGGCGAGTTTGAGGCGGATGGTGTCCTTGCCGGTGACGGCGCGTTTTTCTGCCTGATAGCTCTCGTGGTGCGTGCGGTAGTCGGAGCCGGGACCGTCCTGCATGATGAGTGCCTCGTGGTTTCCGGAGCCGAGGAAATCCAGCGGCACTTCCAGTTCGCGCGCGTTTTCATTGGTGGCGGCACCGACGAGCCATACGCCGTCGGAGGCCTGGCGGGCCATGACGATGTGCTCTCCGATCACGCCGCTGAGCGTGCGGCTTTCCCGCCAAGGCATTTTCTGGGCGGAGATGAACGCGAGCAGTTCGGGATGTTTCCGATAGTTTTCCGGGATGTCCGGGATGATGGTGGAGCCGGAGAAAACGATCAGGGTGCGCGCGGCTTCACCGGCCAGGGTCGATGGCACCGGCTTGGGGCAGTCCACGCGCCCCGCCTGGGTGAGATCGACGAGGCCGTTGTTCATGTCGAGCGGACCGGCGAGCATGTTGACGAATACCGAGGTGACGAGGGTCTTCGGCTGGAAGACGCGGCGGGCGTCGAGCTGGGCGTGGTTGAACTCGCGGGTGACCGCATTCGGGAAGGTGCGCATCTGGCCATAGGGATGCACCGGGTGGTCGTGGAAATTGCAGAGCAGGCGGTTGGCGGCGCACAACTCGGTGATGCGGCGGGTGCGGATGTTTTTCTCCGCGGGGGAGCCTTCCATGAAGCCGTATTTGACGCCGGCCGCGCCCCAGTCGCCGTATTGTTTGAGGGTTTGTTCAAGCGGGTAATGACGGCCGCCGACGTCGTTGAGGTAAAGCCAGACGCCGACTTGTCTGGCTTTGCCGTAGGCGATGATTTCGCGGACTTGCGCCACCTTGCCGCCTTTCGTGGGATCTGAGTCCTTGCCGAATTCCGGTCCATACCAATCGGCGTCCAGCACGAGATGGCCAATGTGGTTTTCCGCCGCGAAGTCCACCATGCGTTTCCATGACGGGAGGGACATTTCATATTTGAATCCGTCCACCTGCGCGCCGTTGATGCGCCAGTCCCACACTGCTACGCCGGGCTTCACCCAGTCGAACGACTGGTCCTTGGCGGGCGGCGGGTTGAGCAGTTCGATCAGGTGGGAATCCACCAGCGCGCCCGGCGTGCGGCCGTGCATGATGACGCGCCATCCGGTCGAGGGTTTCGTGGCGACGCCGAACGAGGTTTCTCCTTTTTTCGATTCGAGGACTAACGGTTCTCCAGCAGTTAGATCCGCCTCGTGAACGGCCATGTAGCAATCGGGGGCGGCCTGGATCGTCATGACGGGCATGCGCCGGCCGTTGCTGTCCGAAAGTTTTTCCGGGCCGAGGTTGTGGTGCTCGAGATTGTAGAACCACGCGGTGAAATCTCCGGCGAAGTTGAAGCGGGTCAGCTCGGCGGTCGCGTCGGCGGGAGGCGAGTCATAGCGGAAGGCCACGCCATCGTCGTAGGCGCGGGCGATGAGCCGATAGTCGGCGAGGTCGAGCGTCAGCTCGTTGAAGCGTTCCGGCACGGTGGAGCGTTTGCCCCAAACCGGTTTCCAGACGGTATCGACCGAGCGGCGGGACTTGCCGGCCACCTGTGGCGCGGCGGTCTGATCCTTGACTGCGAATCCGAGGGGCGAGCGGTTGATGAGCGGGCGGCCATCCGCCTGAAACGAGTAGCTGAGGCGGTGGCCGGCGTCTTGTTCGAGGGTGAGCTTCAGCCGTCCGTCCGGCGAGGCCACGGTCAGCGATTCCGCAGCCAGCGGGGTGAGTGTGGCGGCGAGAATGAGCGGGATGATACGGTGGTGCATGGTGGAGAGGGGGGACTTTACGGAGAGAAAAGGGGGAATATTTCGGCCTGGCCGGAGATATTCGGGCGGATTTCCGCAGTGCGGTGGATCATTCGGGGAGTGTGTGTGAAAATGATTCAGAATGAGCCGGTTGTGAGGTTGCTTTGGCCGCCGGGTCGGCGCTTGGTAATTCTTGCTCCGGCCCCAGGCCTCCGGTAGCGTGCGCGGGTGGATGTGAGCGATTTTTCCCCAGATGGCCTCAACGATCACGGGCAGCTCTCCTCCGAGCAGTTGCTACCGATCGTTTATGAAGAGCTCAGGCGGCTGGCCTCGGCGCGGATGGCGCAGGAAGCCGCCGGGCACACGCTGCAACCCACCGCGCTGGTGCATGAGGCCTGGCTGCGGCTGTCCGGGGACGGCGGCGTGGCGTGGCAGAACCGCGCGCATTTTTTCGGTGCCGCCGCGCTGGCGATGCGCCGGATCCTGGTGGACCGCTCGCGGCGCAAGGCTGCGGATAAGCGGCAGGCGGGCGAGATCGACCTCAAGGACCTGATGAACCCGGAGCCGGGCAATCACATCCTGATGATTCACGAAAGCCTGACACGGTTGGAACAAACCGATCCCATGGCGGCGCGGATTGTGCTTTTGAAATTTTTCAGCGGACTGGCCAGCGACGAGATCGCCCGCATGCTGGGTTCCAGCACCCGGTCGGTGGAGCGGCAATGGACGGTCGCGAAGGCCAGGCTTTATCAGATGATTTGTGAGGATGGATTTCATCGGGGGGGAAGCGCTCCATGATTCCTCCCGGCCAGACATCCCGGGGGAAGGACGTCGAGGACGCCATTTTCGAGACCGCGCTGGGTTTGGAGGACAGTGAGGCGCGGCGGGAGTTTTTGCGGCGCACGTTTCAAGGGGATGTCGAGGGACTGGCGCGGATGGTGGGTCTGTTGGCATCCGCGCGGGCGGCCACCGCGTTTTTTGTCGAGGCCCGCGAACTCCGCACCGCGGTCGCCGGGGAAATCCTCGATGAAATCCCGGACGCCCTCCGCGTGCCACCGTCACCGGTTCCGTCCGAAGGGCCGGGTTCCCGCATCGGCCAATACCGCTTGATCGAGCGCATCGGCGAGGGCGGATGCGGCGTGGTCTATGAGGCGGAGCAGGAGGAACCGGTGCGCCGCCGCGTGGCCCTGAAAATCATCCGCCTCGGCATGGATACCGTGGGAGTCATCGCCCGCTTTGAAATCGAGCGGCAGGCGCTCGCGCTGATGGAGCACCCGAACATCGCCCGCGTGCTGGATGCCGGGGCCACCGCCACCGGGCGGCCGTATTTCATCATGGAGCTCGTCGGCGGCGAGAGGATCACCTCTTTTTGCGATGCGAAAAAACTCGATACCCGCCAGCGGCTCGCGCTATTCATCCAGATTTGCCATGGCATCCAGCACGCGCACCAGAAGGGGATCATCCACCGCGACATCAAGCCGTCGAATATTCTCGTCGTCATGCACGACGGGGTGGCCGTGCCGAAGGTGATCGATTTCGGCATCGCCAAGGCGTCCGACAACCGGCGCTCCGGAAAGACGCAATTGACCGGCAGCGACCAGTTCGTGGGCACGCCGGCCTACATGAGCCCGGAGCAGGTGGACATGGGCGGCATCGACGTGGATACCCGCAGCGACGTGTATAGTCTGGGAGTGGTGCTTTATGAATTGCTGACCGGCCGCCAACCCTTCGATGGCGAGGCCCTGGCGAAGGCCGGCGTGGTGGAAATGCGAAGGACGCTGCTGGAGCGCGAGCCGCCGTTGCCGTCCAGGGGGCTCGCCACGACAACCGCGGGGGAGTTGAGCGCCATCGCCGCACGGCGTCACGCCGATCCCCGGTATCTGGTGTCCATCCTGCGCGGCGATCTCGATTGGATCGTGATGAGGGCGATGGCGAAAGACCGGAACCGCCGCTATCAAACCGTCAATGCCTTGGCGGCGGACGTGCAGCGTTTTTTGGATCATCAGCCGGTCGTCGCCCGCAAGCCCGGTGCGGGCTATGTGTTCGGGAAATTCATCCAGCGCAATCGACTGGCCTGTCTGGCGGGATTGTTGATAGGCGTCTCGGTGCTGGGCGGCTTGGGGACTTCCACCTGGCTGTATGTCCGGGAACGCGAGGCGCTCAAGGAACAGGCGCGTCTGCGAAGTCTCGCGGAGCGATCCCAGGCCGAGGAAAGCCGGTTGCGCGAACAAGCCCAGGCCCGCGAGAATGTTTCCCAGGCCGCAGTGCTGTTGAGCATGGGAAAAGTGGAGGAAGCGGACGCCCAGCTCCGCCTTTTCCCGCTCGCCACCATTGAGCCGTCCCGCGAGGCCGCCGATGTTTTCCGCGCGCTCGGGGACTGGAACGCGATCTACGGCCGCTGGCCCGAGGCGGCCCAGTGTTTCACGCTCCTGATGCAGGCCAACCGCTTCGTGCCCGTGGGGAAAATCAGCCTAACACTCGACTTGGGGCGACCGGGGCCTGCCCTGCTGGAAAGTGGCGACATCGCCGGGTATCATCGGATGCAACGCGAGTTGATCGAGCGGTTTTCCACCAACTCCACCGATCATGTCATGCAGCAACTCTTCATGGGGTCGCTGCTGTGTCCGGCGGACAAGGCCATGCTCGACAGTCTGGCTCCCCATGCCGACCGCATGGCCAGGAGCGTGCTCGAAAATCCGGGGGTTCTCAGACCGTGGCAATTGCTGGACCTCGCACTTTATGAATACCGGCAGGGGAATTTCTCCAAATCCCTCGAATGGGCCGATCGTTTTTTTTCCAATAAAGATCCCTTCGCAGCGGACCGCCATGCCTGCGTCCACTGCATCGCCGCGATGGCCGCAAAACGTCAGGGTAATGAAAAACGCGCCCGTGCCGAATTGGCCGTCGCCCGCGATTTGATGGCGAAAGATCCCAAGAATGATCCTAAAAACCGCATCGACAGATGGTGGGCCTGGGCCATCGGCCGCATTTTTTTACGCGAAGCGGAAGAGATCGTCAGGAATGGGTAGGGGGTAGCGCGCTCTCGCCGAGAGCGCAGGCCCATGGGAAGAGAAAGCGGAGCCAAGGCGAGCCGGAACGGCCATTCCTGACCAAGACTTTCGCCTTCCATGGTCATGCGCCCCCGGCGGTGGCGCGCCACCTGTGCGGGTTTGTCCGATTTCCGGGCGCTCAAAAAATTCTTCGTAAATTTTGGCGGGAATCATCCGCGAAATGCGCATGAAGGATGATCCCTCGATTTTTTTCGCCGGGAATCCCCTCGAATCAACCCATCAAAATTCAACGCCTCCATGAAACCGAATCACCTGAACCGTTTCCGCATCACGTCACTACTCGCCGTCACAGGCTTCTTTGCCATGAGCGTGGGTGCCCATGCCGCTTCAAACACCTGGGTCGGTGACACCAACGTTTGGGACACCGGCAGTGCCACCAACTGGACTTCACCCACCACTTGGACCAGCGGCGATGATGCGGTCTTCGGAGCTCCCGGTGGGGGCGGTCTGTCATTGGCTCTGACCACCGTCTCGGCACATAATATCGACTTCAACACCACCGGTTACAGCCTGACCGGCAGCAGTCTCACTCTGACCGGCACCACGCCCACGATCACTACAGCTCCCGACGTCAGCGCGTCGATCTCTTCGGTCATCCTCGGCTCTGCTGGACTGAGGAAGGCCGGAACAGGCACTCTCAACCTCACCGGAGAGAACACCTACACCGGCGGCACCACCATCAACGGCGGCACCCTCGCACTTTCGGGAGGGAACAACCGTCTTCTCAGCACCGGCACGGTGAACTTCGGCGGAACGGGCACCCTGGATATCGGCTCCACCAATCAAAGCTTGGGCGCACTTAATTCTTCGACGGCAGCCACCGCCACCAACACGGTGACCGGTACCGGGACTCTGACGGCGACCAACATCACTGTTAATACTGCCGTTAATACAACGGCCACGATGGAATTCGGCACATTGAACTCTTCCCTGACCGTCAATGCGACCAACATGACGGTCGCCAGTGCCGGATCCGGAGCTCCGGGAACACCAACCCTCACGGCCAATGCCAACTTTATTGGCAATACCAATGCAACGATTGCTACCGTGACCGTAGGGCTTAACACCCGCGAGAACAAAGCCAGCACTTCCATGAACGCAGTGGGAAGCCTCACGATGGGCTCCGGCACCTTGACGGCCACCAACCTGATCATCGGTCAGGATACGAGTGGTACTGATAACTACACGCTCGCCGCCAACACCCAAGGCACCTTTACCACCGGAGCGGGCACCGTGAAAGTGACCACTCTCACCATGGGCGACAAACGAAGCGCGGTGGGCCTCAATACGGTGAACTCCATTTTCAACTTGAGCAATGGCGGCACCCTCGAAGCTACCACCATAAAGAATGGTGCCGACGCCAACACGCGCGTCACCCGCACCTTCAACTGGAACAACGGCACGATCACCAACCTCGGCGCCACGAACCTGGTCATCAGCTCCAACACCTCCGACACCACGCCCGCCGCCGCCCTCACGATCAAGTTGGCCGACTCCGGCATGCATACCTTCGATATCGTTTCCGGTCAGACCGGCACTGTCTCGGCGCGATTGGTGGACGCTACTACGGGCGGCACCTTGAACAAGGCGGGCGCGGGCACCCTCACGCTCGGCGCCGTCAACACCTACACCGGCACCACCACCGTCAGCGACGGCACGCTGGTCATCAGCGGCAGCATCTCCACCAGCGTTCTCACCACGGTAAACGGCACCGGCACCTTGGGCGGCACCGGCACGGTGGGAGCCTTGACCGTCGCCACTGGCGGCACCCTCGCTCCCGGCAATAGCCCCGGCATCCTCAATGCCGGACACACCGACTTGCAGTCTGGTTCTAACTTCAATGTCGAACTGAACGGCCCCATCGCGGGCACCGACTACGATCAGCTCAACGTCAGCGGAACCGTGACCTTGGCGGGCGCATTGAACCTGACCATCGGTTCCACTCCCGTTAACGGCGAACTGTTCTTCATCCTGGCCAATGATGGCGCGGATGCGATCGACGGCACCTTCAGCGGACTTGCGGATGGTCACACCTTCAGTGCCAGCGGACAGGATTTCCAGATCAGCTATTTCGGGAACTACGATTCCGTCACTCCGGCCAACAACTCCTTCACCGGTGGCAATGACGTAGTCCTGATGGCCATCCCCGAGCCCGCCGCCGCGTTTCTCGGCAGCCTTGGCATGCTCGTCCTGCTGCGCCGCCGCCGGGCATAACAACACTTTCCG
The DNA here is from genome assembly GCA_964469395.1 of uncultured Luteolibacter sp. Classification (GTDB taxonomy): domain Bacteria; phylum Verrucomicrobiota; class Verrucomicrobiia; order Verrucomicrobiales; family Akkermansiaceae; genus Luteolibacter. The sequence continues at coordinate 4,809 of CAYXZE010000037.1, read as the reverse complement.
GAGGTTATTAGGATTCCTCCGGATTCAAGGGGTCGTCGATTTGGAGGATCGGCGGCCCCGTTTTTTTGCATCAGCCCGCCGGGACGCGGTTTGGCTCGGACTGATAGAGACAGAGGGGCTTTGCGGCGTTCAGGGGGCGGCGTGGATCGTGGTCGAGCATTCCGCCAGTCCCTCGCCCCGGGCGCGCACGGTGATCGGGCCGGTGGCTCCTTTGTCGGCGCGGACGATCACGAGGGCCATGCCGTTGAATGCCTTGCGGTCCGGTGATTGGAACGGGGTGAAGCTGGTGGCGTCGCCGTTGTCGGTGGCGAGGATTTTTCCCGGACCCGTGATGGAGAAGTGAAGTTGTGGGTTTGAGCGCGGCACGGTGATGCCGGCCGCGTCGGTCACCCGCACGGTGATGAACGACAGGTCGCGGCCATCGCCCTTGATGCGGGCGCGGTCGGGCGACAAGGCGAGTTTCGCGACCGGGCCGGTGGTTTTGACGGTGGCGGTGGCCCATTCCCTGCCTGCTTTGAAAGTGACGACCTTCAGTTCTCCCGCCTGATAGGCGACCTTGTTCCAGGTGAAGCGGTATTGATACGGCGCTTTCTTTTGGCGGCCGAGGGAAACTCCGTTGAGGAAGAGCTCCGCCTCGTCGCCGGAGGTGTGGACTTGCACGGGGATGTTTTCGCCCTCATGTCCGGGCCAGTTCCAATGCGGGAGGATGTGCGCCATCGGCAGGTCCGGCCGCCAGCGCGCTTGATAGAGATAGAAGCGGTCCTTGGGGAAGCCCGCGAGATCGACGATGCCGAAGTAGCTGCTGCGCGCGGTGGTGCGGCTCTTGGCGAGACGCTCCAGTTCCGCTTTCAGGCGGGCGTGTTCGGCGGGATCGTTGTGGACATTGAGCAGGTTCGTGGAGTCGCTGTTGAACGGCGTGGGCTCGCCGAGGTAGTCGAAGCCGGTCCATACGAACTCCCCGAGAATTTCCGGATACTTGTCGAGCGCGGCGAATTCGGCATCGGCCATGCTGCCCCAGCCGACGGGGTTGTCGTAGGAGGATACCTGCCATGCGCCGAGTTCCGGCGGATACTCGCCACGAGAGCTGATGGTGGAGGAGGACTCGCTGGAGTAGCCGACGATTTTCTCGTGACCGGGGTGTGCGAGGAATTTGCCGTAGAAATCCGGGCCGCCGTACACGCCCGCGGCGTAGTTCATGCCGTGGACATCCATCATGAGTTCGAGTCCGCTGACGGCGGTTTCCTTCGGCAGGGAAATGCCGCAGGTCACGGGGCGCGTCGTGTCGAATTTCCTGATGATTCGGGCGTTCTCCTCGAACAGGTGGAACTTTTCCGGGATGTGTTGCTCGGGGATTTCGTTGCCGATGCTCCACATGATGACGCTCGGGTGATTGCGGTCGCGTTTGACCAGCATTTCCAGATCCTTCCCGCGCCACTCGGCGAAGAGGCTTGAGTAGTCGTAAGGTTTTTTCCCTTGCAGGAAGGTGTCGAAGGCCTCGTCGATCACGAGGAAACCGAGTTGGTCGGCGGCGTCGAGCAGTTCCGGCGAGGGGGGATTGTGGGCGGTGCGGATGGCGTTGCAGCCCATCGAGCCGAGGATTTCCAGTTGCCGTTCGGTGGCGCGCGCGTTCACCGCTCCGCCGAGCGCGCCGAGGTCGTGGTGCTGGCACACGCCGTTGAGCGGCACGCGTTTGCCGTTGAGTTGAAATCCGTTTTTACGGCTGAATGAAATGCTGCGGAAACCGAAACGGGTTTCCTCCTCGTCCACCACCTTGCCGCCGATGCTCACCGTCGTTCGGGCGAGGTAGCGGTGTGGCGCGGCCAGGTCCCAGAGCTTGGGGTTGGAAACCTTCACGCTGAGTTTGGCGTCGGCGCTCGCTCCGGCGGGAATGTCCACCGATACAGGCTGGCTGGCGGCCACTCGGGCTCCCGGGATGTTGGTTGCGGAAAGCTCGTGGAGGGTCACTCGCAGCTCGGCCCGGGCGGGCGCGCCGGTGGTATTGTCCGTGGTGACGGTCAGGAGCGCGGTGCCGGAGTCGGCGGTGATCGCCGGGGTGGTGACGAATACCCCCCAATGGCCGACGTGGACCGGCGCGGTGCGGATGATCCTCACATGCCGGTAGATTCCCGCGCCGGGATACCAGCGCGATCCCCATTTTTCGGTGTCGAGCCGCACGGCCACCACGTTGTCCGCGCCGGGCTTCAGGTGTCGCGTGAGATCCACCCGGAACGAGGCATAGCCGTAGGGCCGGCCGCCGGCGAGTTGGCCGTTGCAGAAGACCTGGGCGTTGGCCATCGCTCCGTCGAAGTCCAGATACCAGCGGCTGTCCGCGGCATCAGCGGGGGCCTTGAATGATTTGCGATACCAGCCGATGCCCTGCCACGGCAGTTTGCCGGTGGCGCCTTCGAGATCGGCGCGGAACGGTCCCTCGATCGCCCAGTCGTGCGGCACGTCGAGCTTGCGCCAGGTGGAATCATTGAAATCCGCGGATTTCGGATCACCCGGTTGTTTGACCATTTTGTTTTCGAGCACATTGCCGGAGCGATCCGTGAGAACGAGTTCGCGGATGCTCGCCCATTTTCCCGGAGGGACAGCGTTCACCCGGACGCGGACGTAACGGAAATTTCCCGGCAAGGGTTGCCACTCGCCGCCGCCGGCCCGCCCCTCGACGGCGGCCTGATAGCCAGGGTTTTCATCCTCCCAGATGATGGCGGCCTTGGAAATATCCGCCGCCCCGCCCAGATCGAGTTCCAGCCATTGCCCTCCGGCCGGACCGCTGGCGCACCAACGGGTTTCCGGCTTGCCGTCGATCGCTTTGGCGGCGGTGTTCGCCCTTTCGTCCGGGCCTATTTCCTCACTGGAAGCGGAGATGCGGATCAATGGAGCTTCCGTTCCCGGTTCCGGCAGGCGGGTGCCGTCCGCCTGAAGTCCGTAACGGGCGAAACGCCAGTCTTCATCAAACGACCGGCTTTCCCGTGCGGCGTTCGTCCCCGCGGTCAGAAGGGTGCTCAGGGTGGAAATGGTGATCCAATCCCGGATCCGGGTGTTGAGGGGGAAATTCATATCGGCGGGAACGTTGCTCCCGGACTCTGGGTTTTCCCGCGCGTGAAGACAGTGAAAAAAACGCCGCGATCGAAAATGGCCCGCCGTCCGCAGAGGCTGGTGTGGGAAAGGCGGAAAGGATGGAGGGGAATTCGTTCTTGCCGGTGGGGGTGGATTCCCGATGGTTGGGGGAAATGTTGTCGGATCCGTCGGTCTATGCGTTGGCGCTGTTAGCGGCGTTGTGCGTCGGGCTGGCCAAGTCCGGGTTCAGCGGAGTCTCGATGGTGGCGGTGGTGCTGCTGGCGGACATTTATGGATCGAAGGCGTCGGTGGGGCTGGTGTTGCCCTTGTTGATCGCTGCGGACCTGATGGCGTATCCGGCGTTTTTGAAACACGGCTCCTGGCGGCCGGTGTGGAAATTGCTGGTTCCGGCACTGTTTGGCATCGCGCTGGGCTGGTGGGTGCTCGGCGCGATTTCCGAAACGACGGCGCGGCGCGTGATCGGCGGCTGCGTGTTGGCGATGGTGGCGCTGCAAGTCGGCCGGCGTTGGCGACCGCATGGATTCGACCGTCTGGCGGACTCGCGGGGCTTCGGCATGAGCGCGGGAATCCTGGGTGGTTTCGCGACGATGCTGGCGAACGCGGCGGGCCCGGTGATCCAGCTCTATCTGATGGCGCGGAAGGTGCCGAAGATGGAGCTCATCGGCATCGGCGCGCGGTTTTTCCTGCTGATCAACCTGATCAAGGTGCCGCTCAACGCGCGGTTGGCGCTGATCACGCAGGAGAGTTTGCTGGATAACCTGCGGCTGCTGCCCGCGGTGGCGGTGGGGATTTTCGGCGGGAAATGGCTGCTGCGGCACGTGCCGCAGGCGGTGTTCGAGAGGATGATCGTGGTTTTCGCGACGTGCGCCGGGCTGCGGATGATTTTCTGGTAGATGTGGATCAGCGCCAGGAGTTTTCCTTGAGACCTTGGAATGCCTGCCAGGCGAACATGCCGAGGAAAATGGGAAACAGGATGGAGCCGGTTTTGAGAAAAATCGCCACACCGGCCACGATCGCGACGACGATGGAGATGGTCAGCGTGATTTTGATCCGTGCCGGGCCGAGGGCGGCGTTGAGCATTTGGCCGCCATCCAGCGGCACCACGGGCAGGAGGTTGAGGATCGCCCAGACAAAACTGATAATCATGAGGATCTTGAGAAAATAGATTCCGTGGTTGCTCTGATCCGGAAGATTGCGGAGCAGCAAAAGCACGGCGAAACCGAGCGCGATCTGGATCGCCGGACCGGCGGCGGTGATGAGGAATCTTTGCCAGCGGTTCATGCTCACCCCCGCGTAGGCCGCGAAGCCGCCGAACGCCTGGAGTGTGATGGAGGTGGACGCGCCGAACGAGCGGGCGGTCAGGGCGTGGCCGAGTTCGTGGATCAGAATGGAAATGAAACCGGCCATGACGAACAACACGACGCGGAAAATCTCGGCGGCGCTGTCCGCGCTGATGGCCCCTCCGAGAATGACGAGAGAGATCCAGAAGAACGGTTGGACCTCGACGGGGATTCCAAAAAGTGAAAATCGAAACATGCGGGTTCTGGGTAGGGGAAGACCGGCAGAAGCGCAAGACGGAAAAAAGAGACATGAGGAATTAGAGATTAGAGATTAGAGATTAAGCTCTTTTCCCATCTTCTGTCTTCTCATCTTCTGTCTTTTCCCCAATCCCCAATCTCCAATCTCCAATCTCCAATCTCCAATCTCCAATCTCCAATCTCCAAT
>CAYXZE010000036.1:6890-13683 GCA_964469395.1 uncultured Luteolibacter sp. | reverse complement strand
GATTGACGATTGAGGATTGAGGATTTTTGAATTTTGATTTGGAAGAAAGTCGGCCCTCTTTTCTTGTGTCTTGCGTCTTGTCGTCTTCTGTCTTGCGGAAGAGGAGGGATTTGGCTGAACGAGGTGGCTGTGGTGAGTCCGCTGGATGTGGCGGCAGGGCCACTGAAGAGCCGCCGCGAGTGGTGCCGGCCGGGAAAGGCATGCATAATGCTGTTGCACTCGGTAGGCCGGTTTCCTAGATTCCGCGCTTCGCCCCTAGAACGCATGAAACCTGTCAATCTCCTTCTCGCCACATCCGCCTCGCTCTTCAGTCTGCTTTCGCTTCCGGGCTGCAAATCCGGGGGAGGGGATACGATCAAGGTCGGGGAATTCGCCTCGCTCACCGGCAAGGAAGCGACGTTTGGCACGTCCTCGCATGAAGGAACCCTGCTCGCGATCGAGCAAATCAACGCCGCGGGCGGCGTGCTCGGCAAGAAAATCGAGTTGCTGACCGAGGACGACCAGACCAAGGCGGGCGAGCCCGCCAATGCCGTGAACAAGCTCATTTTCAAGGATGGCGTGGTCGCGATTCTCGGTGAGGTCGCCTCCAGTCGCTCGCTGGAGGCCGCTCCGATCTGCCAGGGAAACAAGATCCCGATGATCTCGCCGGCCTCGACCAACCCGACCGTGACCGAGGTGGGTGATTACATTTTCCGCGTCTGCTTCACCGATGCCTTCCAGGGAGCCGCGCTCGCGAACTTCGCCAGCGGAACCTTGAAAGCCAGGAAAGTCGCCATCCTCACCGATGTGAAGAGCGATTACAGCAAGGGCCTCGCCAAGAACTTCAAGGAAAGGTACAGCGCCAACGGCGGGACGATCGGCAAGGAGCTTGACTTCAACGGCGGCGACAAGGATTTCAAAGGCCAGCTCACCGCGATCAAGGACGACGCGCCGGACGCGATTTTCCTTCCCGGTTACTACAATGACGTCGCCCTGATCTGCATCCAGGCCAAGCAGCTCGGCATGAACATCCCGATCTTCGGCGGCGACGGCTGGGAGAGCGAAAGCCTGCTCACCATCGGCAAGGAAGCCATGGAAGGTCACTATTTCTCCACTCACTGCTCGGCGGATCAGGGCACGCCTGAAATGACGAGCTTCGTGGAAGCTTACAAAAAGCGCTTCAACGGCAAGACTCCGGATGCCATGGCCGTGCTTGGTTATGACTCGGCCCTCGTCCTGGCGGATGCGATCAAGCGCGCGAACAGCACCGAACCCGCCGCCCTGCGCGATGCGATCGCCGCGACCAAGGATTTCGCCGGAGCCAGCGGCAAGTTCTCGCTCAATGCCGACCGCGATGCGGTGAAGGCTCTGGTGTTCATCCAGATCAAGGGCGGTAAGTTCACTTACAACGCGACGGTGAATCCCTGATGAGGTTGATGGCGGGTGGTTGATAGTTGATAGAGAGGAAATTCCAATCTTCATGCGCGGCCTCCGGTTCTTTCCATCAACCATCAACTCTTAACCATCAACTTCCATTGGATTGGTTTCTCCAGCAGGCAATTAACGGACTCGGTCTGGGGGCGATTTACGCGCTCATCGCGCTGGGCTACACGATGGTTTACGGCGTGCTGCGCTTCATCAACTTCGCCCACAGCGATGTCCTGATGCTCGGCGCGTTCACCGCGTTTTACATCGCGCCGAGGGTCGAGAAGCTGTTTGGCGCGCAATCGGTGTTCGGTTGCATTCTGGTTTTCGTGGTGGCCGCGGCGGTCTGTGCCTGCATCGGAATGTTGATCGAGCGGCTGGCTTACCGTCCGTTGCGGAATCGCCCGAGGCTCACCGTGCTGATCACGGCCATCGGCGTCTCACTGCTCATTGAGTTCACCGCGCAGAATGAAAAAGTCATCGGCGCCTCGCCGAAGCCGTTTCCGCAATTGCTCCCGGAGAAAGCGATTCATTTCGGGAAACTGATTGTTTCCAGCAATGACGTGCTGACGGTGGGCGTTACGATCATTCTGCTCGCCGCAATGTGGCTGATCGTCCAGAAAACCCGCATCGGCACGGCCATGCGCGCCGTTTCCTACAACCAGCAGGCCGCCTCGCTGATGGGCGTGCCGGTCAACCGCATCATCTCCTTCACTTTTGCCATGGGATCCGCGCTCGCAGCCATCGCCGGAATTCTTTACGCGATCAAGTCCCCCGGCATCGATCCGCTGATGGGCGTGCAACCCGGCCTCCGCGCCTTCGTGGCGGCGGTGCTCGGCGGCATCGGCAACCTCCCCGGCGCGGTGCTCGGCGGCGTGTTGCTGGGATTGCTGGAAACCTTCGCCGGCGGCATTCCCGGCTTGTCGAACTACCGTGACGCCATCGCCTTCGGTATCCTTATTTTGATTCTCCTGTTAAAACCCGCCGGTCTGTTGGGCCGCTCATCCGTCGAGAAAGTCTGATGAATCTTCCCGGAGCCAAACGCTGGTTGCTGCTGGGTATCGCGCTCGCGATCCTCGCCTCGTATTTCGCCCCGCTGTTCAACCTTTACTACCTCGGTGTGGTCATCGATGTCGGCATCGCCATCATTTTGGCGACCAGCCTCAACCTGATCACCGGCCACACCGGCCAGTTCAGCCTCGGCCACGCCGGGTTCATGGCGGTGGGCGGCTTTTTCTCCGCGTGGCTATCGCTTCATGTGGGAGCCACGGCGGAAGCCTTTTGGTATTTTCCGCTGGCGCTCGTGGCCGGCGGCTTGCTGGCCGCCGGTGTCGGCCTGTTAGTCGGAGTGCCCTCGCTGCGGTTGCGTGGCGACTATCTGGCCATCGTCACTCTCGGCTTCGGGGAAATCATCCGCGTCATCGCCCAGAACACCGAGGCCATCGGCGCGGCCAGCGGTCTCAAGGGCATCCCGAAACTGACCAACCTCGGCTGGACCTTCGGTTTCGCGGCCATCACGATTTACGCCATCACCGCGCTTGTGAACTCGACTTATGGCCGCAGCTTCATCGCGGTTCACGATGATGAAATCGCCGCCGAGTCCAACGGCGTCGATACCACGCGCACGAAGGTTGTCGCCTTTGTCACCGGCGCCTTCTTCGCCGGGATCGCCGGTGGTTTGTATGCCCACCACAAGCAGTTCCTTTCGCCGACGGGTTTCGACTGGTTGAAATCCATCGACATCGTCGTCATGGTCATCCTCGGCGGCATGGGCCGGACGGTCGGCGTCATCGCCGCCGCCATCCTGCTCACGCTGATGCCCGAGTTCCTGCGCGAGTTTTCGGAATACCGCATGATTGTTTACGCGCTGCTCATCATTCTGCTGATGCTGTTGCGCCCCGCCGGATTGTTTTCCTTCACCTTCAAACGCCGAAGCCAGTCATGAGCGCGAAGTTGCTAGAGCTTGAAAAAGCGACCATCAAGTTCGGCGGGCTGACCGCCGTTTCCGCGCTGGATCTTGCTGTCGGGGAAAACGAGCTTGTCGGTCTCATCGGTCCGAACGGCGCGGGCAAGACCACGGCGTTCAACATGATTACCGGCGTTTATCAGCCGACTTCCGGTCACATCCGCCTCGCCGGCAGGGACACGCGCGGCATCAAGCCCAACCGTCTCGCCGGTTCCGGCATCGCGCGCACCTTCCAGAACATCCGGCTGTTCGCCAGCCTCAGCGTGCTCGACAACATCCGCGTCGCCGCCCGCCTGCACAATGGCGAGGGCTACTTCAGCGCCCTCTGGCGTGGCAAGGGCTGGAAAGCCGCCGAAGCGGAGACCGAGAAAAACGCGCTCGAACTCCTCGAAATTTTCGACCTTGCCGGACAGTGCGACGAGCTCGCCGTCTCGCTGCCCTACGGCGACCAGCGCCGCTTGGAAATCGTCCGCGCCCTGGCCACCCGACCGAAACTGCTCCTTTTGGACGAACCCGCCGCCGGGATGAATCCGTCGGAAAAGGACGACCTCATGCGGCTGATCCGCTTTGTGAAGGAGCGCTATCATCTATCCGTCCTGCTCGTCGAGCACGACATGAAAGTCGTCATGGGCATCTGCGAGCGGATCGCCGTGCTTGAATACGGCATCAAGATCGCGGAAGGCACGCCGCAGGAAATCCGCACCCACCCGAAGGTGATCGAGGCGTATCTCGGCGCGGCGGCGGTCTGAAGCGGGAAGGCACCACGAATCCGGCATATCTAACGAATCTTCATTTCATCAATCCATCACCATCAACTCCCTTGCTTTCCGTCGAAAATCTCCATGTCTCCTACGGTGCGATCAAGGCCCTTCACGGCGTCAGCCTCAAGGTGCCGCAGGGCAGCATCGTCACTTTGATCGGGGCGAACGGGGCGGGGAAGTCCACCACGCTGCGCGCGCTGTCGGGATTGGTGAGGACCGCGGCGGGTTCCATCAAGTATGACGGTCAGGAAATTTCCAGACTCCCGCCTAACAAGATTGTGGCCGGCGGACTGTGCCACGTGCCGGAAGGGCGCATGGTCTTCGCCAACCTGACCGTCCGCGAGAACCTCCGGATGGGGGCTTATCTCCAGCGCGACCGCAAGTGGACGGCGGATCAGACGGACTATGTTTACGGGCTTTTCCCGCGGCTCAAGGAGCGTGAAAACCAGGCGGCGGGCACGCTTTCCGGCGGCGAGCAGCAGATGCTCGCCATCGGGCGCGCGCTGTTGAGCCGGCCGAAGTTCCTGATGCTCGACGAGCCGTCACTCGGCATCGCGCCGTTGCTGGTGAAATCCATTTTCGAACGCATTGTGGAAATCAACCGCGAGCAGGGGCTGACGATTCTCCTCGTGGAGCAGAACGCCAACCTGGCCCTCGATGTTTCCAGTTACGCCTACGTGCTGGAAACCGGAAAAATCCTGCTCGAAGGCCCGTCCGCCCGGCTCAAGGCGGATCCCCAGGTCCAGGCCTGCTACCTTGGCGCTTGATCGCTTGATCCGGTCATTTCTTGTTTCTTGCCCTGTGGTCATTGCTCGGCTATATGCGGCCTGAATGGATGTGGACGAGGTCAGGGTGATTTTCGAGCGCGTGGCCTATCAGATGGTTCTCGCGGGCTGGCTGAAGAGTTATCGGTTCACCGCGGGCGTCGGCCATGAGCTGGAATGGCGGACGGTGGGCGCGCAGAAGGCCCTGTTGCTCAAGGATTTGAGCGACCAGTTCCGCCTCACGGAGGATGACGGCTCGCCGCTGTATTTCCACATGGCCTGCAAGGGGCTCGGTTTGCCGGAGGGCATTGCTTTTCCGTCCATCGACATCGAGGTTTCCACTTTCTGGCTCATGTGCGTCAGCGAGCTCAAGTTGGATGGCGATGGCGACGGGCTGCTGGGCATGGTCCATCTGGTCACCAGTTGGGGGCCGGAAGCCGGGACTTCCAGTCTGGCGGGAGCGGGTTGATGCGGTGGTTTTGGAAAGAGTTTTTGACGGAATCATTCGGGACAAAATCATTTTCGGGGTTTTGATGATTTTGTCGGAAAATGATTTTGTCGGTTGGTGCGGCAGTTGAGAAATCTCCCTTTTCCAAGACTCTCAACTTCCTCTTTGGCTGGCAGGTGTCGGCTGGCAGGTTGACATTTTTCGCTGGCGGGTCTTGCTTGATGGCGGTGACGGATGAATTGGGAAAACAGGTGCTCAAAGGGGTTTCGCGCTCGTTTTATTTGACCTTGCGGTTGCTTCCCAAGCCGATGCGCGGCGCGGCCAGCCTCGGCTATTTGCTCGCCCGCACCAGCGACACGCTCGCGGATACGGCTGCGGTGCCGCTGGAATCGCGGCTGCGGCATCTCGAACAATTCGGCCGTTCCATCGCGGAAAACGCGCGGGCTCCCCGTTGGCCGAGCGTGTTGTTGAACGCGATTCCGGATTCGCGGGAACGCCGTTTGTTAGAGGCTGCGGGAGAAGTTTTTTCCTGGCTGGATTCCATTTCCGAAGCTGAGGCGGATCTGGTGCGGGAGGTTCTGGCGATCATTATCAGCGGGCAAATGCTTGATTTGGAGCGTTTCGCCGGGGCCGGCCGGACTCATCCGGTTGCCCTTGCTGACGATGCGGCGCTGGATGACTACGCTTGGCGGGTGGCCGGTTGCGTGGGGGCTTTTTGGACGAAACTGGGTTTCCGGACCCTCGGCGGGCGTTTTTCGAGAGCCACTGAAAATGAGCTGTTGGAGCAGGGGATCGCCTACGGGAAAGGGCTCCAGCTTGTGAACATTCTGCGCGATTTGGCGGCGGATCTGGAAACGGGCCGCTGCTACCTGCCGGTCGCGGATCCGCTGGATCGCGCGGATCTGCTGGATTGCCATGCGCGGTGGCTGGGCCGGGCGGAGGAGTGGCTTGGCGATGGGGAAAAGTATGCACGCACCCTGCGTGTCCGCCGTTTGCGGGCGGCTACCGTGTTGCCGGCGCTCATCGCCCGCAGGACTTTGGAACCGCTCCGTGGCGCGACTTGGGAAACTCTTGAAAGCCGGATCAAGGTGCCGAGGCGCGCGGTCTATCAGTCCGTGATCCGGGCGTTTTGCCTGCCCGCGGATTGATATCAACGGCTCAGTGACCCATCGGGCTTTCGCCGGAAGCTTCGCCGAGGGGGGCGAGGTGCTCCGGCAGGAATTTCTTGAAGCGGGTCTTGTCGATGGCCTTCATGTAGGCTTCTTCCGGCGAGATGATGCCTTCGCGGAGCTTCGACCAGATGGACTCGTCCATGAACTGCATGCCTTCGTTTTTGCCACCGGTGATGACGTCGTAGAGTTTTTGGGTGGCGCCTTCCCGGATGATGGCGGACACGGCGGGGGTGGCGAACATGATCTCGTGCACGGCGGTCCGGCCGGGTTTGTCCACG
>CAYXZE010000036.1:0-6880 GCA_964469395.1 uncultured Luteolibacter sp. | reverse complement strand
CTCGCCGCCTCCCTTCGCGGCGAGCATGGTGCGGACCTGCGATTGCTGGTCCGCGGGGAACACGTCGATGATCCGGTCCACGGTCTTGCGGGCGTTGTTGGTGTGCAGGGTGCCGAAGACGAGCAGGCCGGTTTCCGCCGCGGTCAGGGCGAGGGAAATGGTTTCGAGATCGCGCATTTCGCCGACGAGCACGATGTCCGAGTCTTCCCGCAGCGCGGCGCGCAGGCCGTCGGCGAAGGAGGGGGTCTGGATCGGGACTTCGCGCTGGGTGATGATCGAGTTCTTGTTGCGGTGGACGAACTCGATGGGTTCCTCAACCGTGATGATGTGGCGGTTGAAGTTGATGTTGATGTAGTCGAGCAGGGCGGCCAGCGTGGTGGATTTGCCGGAGCCGGTCGGGCCGGTGACGAGGACCAGACCGGATCGCATGTGGCCGAATTCCTTGACCACGCTCGGCACGCCGAGGCTTTCGAGCGAGGCGATTTCCGTGGGGATCAACCGGAACACGGCGGCGAGGCCGTTCTGTTGTTTCAGGTAGTTGCAGCGGAACCGGGAATCCTCGTCCATTTCGTAGGCGAAGTCGAGGTCGCCGATTTCGAGGTATTTTTGAAACGCCTTGGGGTCGCAGATTTCGGCGAGCAGATCCCTGAAGCTCTCTCCGTGGAGGATTTCCTGATCGGGAATGATGGTGACCGCGCCGTGAACGCGGGTCTTCGGCGGCTGGCCTTCCGACAAGTGAAGATCCGAGCCTTTGGAGGAGATCAGGTAGCGGAAGAGGGCGTCAATCTTGGCCATGAAGTGAAAAAAGGCGGAAGTTTGCGGGTTTTGGAAATGACTCCGAATGAAAAACAGCGCGGACCGCGATCAGGATTCGAAGAAGAGTTTCATCTGTTGCTTGTCGTCGGAGCGGAAGAGGGTCTCGTCCTTGGAGATGATGCCTTTCACGTAGAGTTGGCGCAGCGATTCGTCCATGGTGATCATGCCGACGTTTTTGCCGGTCTGCATGACGCCGGGAAGCATGAAGGTTTTGCCCTCGCGAATGCAGTTGGCCACGGCCGGGGTGTTGACCAGGATTTCCAGGGCGAGCACGCGTCCGTTGCCGTCGGCGCGGGGCACGAGCTGTTGGGATAGGATGCCGCGGAGTGACTCGGAAACCATGATGCGGATTTGCTCGCGCTGGTCGGTGGGGAATACGTCGAGCACCCGGTCCAGCGTCCGCGGGGCGTTGCCGGTGTGGAGCGTGCCGAGCACGAGGTGCCCCGTCTCGGCGGCGGTCAGAGCGAGCTGGATGGTTTCGAGGTCGCGCATTTCCCCGACCATAATAACGTCCGGATCTTCCCGCAGCGCGCCGCGGAGGGCGCGGCCGAAGGACTCGGTGTGGAGGTGGACCTCGCGCTGGTTGACGTGGCAGCCCTTGGATGGGAAGACGTATTCGATCGGATCTTCCAGTGTGAGGATGTGGTCCTCGCGGTCGCGGTTGATGAAATCGATCAGCGCGGCGAGCGTGGTGGACTTGCCGGAGCCGACGGAGCCGGTGACGAGGACGAGCCCGTTCTGATAGCGGGTGAGGGGAATGACGTGGTCCAGCGGCAGGCCGATGTCCTCGATGGACTTGACCTTGTCATTGATGATCCGGAAAACCATGTCCAGCCCGAGGCGCTGCTTCACGACGGAGGCGCGGTAACGACCGTTGGCGGAGGAATAGGCGAAGTCCACGTCTCCCTTTTGGTCGAGGCGGGCCCACTCGACCTCGCTGAGGAATGACTTGGCGAGCCGCTCCGTCTCCTCCGGGGTCAGTGGTGGATGATCCGGCCAGATTGTGGAAAGCTGGCCGAAACGCCGCCAGGCGGGCGGGTAGGCGGTGGCCAGGTGGATGTCGGAACATTCGTAGTCGCGGCCGAGCTGGAGATATTGGTCAACGTGATCGAGAACGTGATGATCGGACATGGAACGGTTTTTTCGGAGAAATAGTTAGAACGGATTGCGCTCCACGCGTCGGTTGGCCGGAGCCGCGCCGGATCGCCCGGCCAGATAGCCCGTCACCTGGTTGGTGAGCCATACTTTCAAAAGCGGACGGGCGGCGGTCAAGGAGAGGCCTAGCAGGGTGGCCGGCAGACCGCGGCGTCTGGTTGCCGCGGGCGCGGCGGCGGGTTTGCGGCGGAATAACAGGCTTGCTGCCAGACCGGAGCCCAGTGAGCCGAGCAGCCAGCCGGTCGGGTGGCTTTTCAGCGAGTCACGGATTCTGGCCGGGAAATCAAGCTGTTTCCGGAGCGAGGCGACCTCGCTTTCTAGGCAGGACCGGGCCGACTCGCCGAGGCGGATCAGTCGTTCGATTTCCGGGTTTTTTGATAGTTTTCGATCCATTCTCGGTCCTTTTGGAATTCAGCGCGGGTGACGGGAAACAAGGATTCCCCCGCAGGTTTCGCCAAACGGGCGAGGAGGGCTCCGGCTAACAGGTGGAAGGCGGCGGTCGCGAGGGCGATCCGGTTCCACGGCCAGCCGGTCATCTCGGAAATCAGCGAGATGGTCCCCGCAAGCAGCAGCGCCCAGGTGAACACAAAACAGCCGCAGGCCGCGGCGATCAGAACGGCGCGGCGCGCGCCTGCCTTGGCGAGGTCTTTCGTCTCCAGCTCGATCAATGCGAAGCGGGTGGAGATCAGGACCATCAGCGCCTCTCGCCAGTTGGCGGGAGGCTGGGGATGCGACGGAGCCTCCGCTCTGGCGGATGCTTCGGAATTGGCCGGCCCGATGTCAGACGAACGACTCATGAGACTGCAAGGAAACCCATCTGACAGAAAGTTCCGTGATTCAGCGGCGGACGATCAGGCCGATGAGGAATCCCGCGCCGAGAGCGCTCAGGACGCATTTGGTGGGGTTTTGGCGGATGTAATCTTCCGCGGTGACGTGCAGTTCCTTGGCCTTTTCCCGGGTGTCCTGCCACTGTTCGGTGGCGGTTTCCTTGAACTGATGGGCGCGGTCGGCGGCGGCGGTCTTGAAAGCGGCGGCCTTTTCGGTGGCGGTCGCCTTGAGCTGGCTGGCCCGCTCGGCGGCGGTTTCGCGGAATTGTTGCGCGGTTTCCACGGCCCGGTCCTTGAGCGAGGCGGCTTTTTCCTCCGCGGTGTGGACGAGTTCGCGGGCCTTTTCGCCAGCGGCGGCGCGCAGGTCGTTCGCGGCTTGGGCCACGGACGGGGTTTGGGTGAAACCGGCTTCCGGATCGAGGCTGTTAGTGGCAGGAAATGGATTGGACATGGCGTTTGGCTTTCAGTTTCGGATGAATCCTCATGATCCACCTTTGTGAAAAGAGTAGTGACACCTCCCGCAGCGGGGCGCAAGTCGTGACTTTTAAAATGTCGGTTGTCACTCGCCGGTGATGATCCGGGCTTTCGGCGGGGCGAGCAGGAGTTCCCGCTGGGCTTCGGGCGGCGGGGTGACTTTCATGCTTTCCCAGCGGGTGTCTTCCAGCGGGCCGGTGCCGTGGAATTGGAACAGGCCGGAAAACGGCCGCAGCGGCAGCGTGATCAATCCCAGCAGGCCGCGCGCGTTCATCCGCATGGTCATGTCCAGCGTGCGCTCCTTCAGATTCACCGAGCCGTCGCCGGCGAAATTCAGCGAGCTGGTGGCGGTTTGGAAATCATTGCTGCTGAGAATGCCGCGGTTGATCCTGAAGGTACAGAATGCGTTTTTTGCCCGTTGGAAACCGGCGCGCTCGTCGTTGAGCACGCTGCCGATCAGCGGGGTCAGCGGGCCGAACATCGGCACGGAAAAAAGTTCCGCGTTCTCCAGTGCCACCAGTCCCGCGCCCTCCATGGTTTCCACCTTTCCGTCTGTTAGCGAGAAGTCGAGCCGGCCGGTGGCCGTGCCGCCGCCTTTCATCTGGAAACCGTAAGTGGACGTTAGATCGGTGAGCGAGAGTTTCGTCCAGCTCAGTTCGCCCTGGAGCTTGCCGCCGCCGATGTGGTGGATGTTGCCGGTGACCGGGCCGTCGAAGGCCTCGAGCGTGAGTTGGGTGATGTCCACGCGCTCGCCATGGACGCCGACCTTGCCGCGCGGGCGGCCGAGGGTGAGGTTTTTTTCCAGAAACTGATAGTCCGCGGGGTGGTCCGAGCTGAAGGAAACCTCCAGGTTCGTGCGGCCCTGCGGGGTGACGTCCACCACGCCGGAGGCTTTCATCTCCGGCGGCTGGTGGAACCGGTATTGCTCCAGAGTGTCCGCGACGGCGGGCGCGAAGAGCCGGACCATCGGCGCGGCCCACATCGCCCCGCGCACGTCCTCCACTTCCACGATCCTGTCCTCTCCGAGGTAGCGGATCCTGCCCACTTTGGCGGTGCCTTCCGCGGCTCCGCCGAACGCCTTGTGAAGCGCGTATTTCGAGTAATTGAAGACCACCGTGCCGGTGTTGAAATCGAGTTCGGAGTGATTCAGGGAGAATTTGCAATTCGCGGAATTCACCGGCACGCCCTTGTAGTTCAGGTTTTTCACGCTTCCGGAGCCGGTGTAGGCCCAGGCGTGTTTGTTGGTCGCGTCGAAGCTGCCTTCCAGCGAGACATCCACCGCCGCGCCTTCCCGTTCGGAAAAATCATTGAGCACGATTTCCAACGGCTGCCTGACGAAAAACGGCCGATAGACTGGCACCGGCAGGGTGCTGTGGAGGGCCAGCCGGACCAGCGGCCACTCGACCATCAATTTCCCCTCCGCCGCGCCATCTTTCCTGATCAGCCGCAGGTCCCGGACAAACAGATTGCCTTCCCGCCAGGAAAACGCGCCCTCCACCGCCTCGAACGGCATCTGCCGCAGCGTCACCCGCTCGCAGCGGGCACGGCCGGTCATGCGGATTTGCGGGACGTTGTTCTCGTCGAGCTGGAAGTCTCCCTCGGCTTCGAGGTGCTGCTTGCCGTCGATCCGCGCCTCCTTGAGCGGGGGGAGTCCGAGCCACGCGGTCAGGAGTTCCGGCACTTCCAAAGAGGAGGAAACATCGAAGCGGCCTTCCCTGTCGCGGATGTTGTAGTCGATGTGGCCCTCGAAAACCCCGCGGGGGTCGGTGGCGCGGATGGAGGTGACGGTGAGCAAATCGCCCGCCATGTCCGCCTCGGCGGTCACGGTGTCGAGGACGTGGTTGTTTTTCTCCATGTCGCGGACGTCCAGGGCCAGCTTTGCGTTGATCGAGGAGCGCTCGTTGACGTCGCCCTCGATGGTGATCCGGATCGATGGCGGATGTTTCTCGTTGAAATGCCATTTTCCCAACTCGGCGAGCACCTTGGCCAGCAACTCGCGGCGCAGCCCCATGTTGGACTCGTCGGAAGGTTGGGGGGCGGCGGGCTGGTAGGCGATGATGCGGGCGTTGAGGGTGACATCGATCCCCGCGATTTTTCCCCGGGCGTCGCGGATTTCCAGCCGCCGGTCGCCGGGCATGAGCACGGTGCCGTTCGCGCCGGTCACGTGAAGCGTCTCGGAATCCGGATTTTCCGGATCCACGGGCAGCGTCAGCCGGGCGTCAACCAGTTGGATTTTGTTGATCTGGAACTCGCCGCGGGCGAGCTGGGTTTTGTCAAAATCCAGAACGACGCGCTCCAGCCGGGAGGTTTCCCGCAAATGTTCCGGCTCGAAATAGACCTTCACGCCGTCGGCAACGATGCCCTGGAACAACACGTAACGCACCGCGCCGATTTTGACATGAGCCCCTTGTTTCGCGAGTTGCTGCTCGATGGCGGCCCGCCACGGCTCGGGCAAACCGGTGGAGTTCGCCCACCACAGGACGCCGATCGCGCCCAGCACTGCTGAAATCATCAGCAGAAACGCCAGGGTGCGGAGGTTCCGGGTCAAGTGGAGGCGGTGCATGGGAAGCTTCCGCGGTTTTTAAGGCCGGGGATTTCGAAAAGCAACTCAGGGGATGATTCCCGCCGCCCGGAAGGAATAGAACGGCAATCTGCCCGGCGAGGGCCTGCCGATGATGACGTGATCGAGGAAACGGACCTGCATCAGCTTCGCGGCCTCGATCAGGCGGCGGGTGAGTTCATCGTCCGCGCGGCTGGGGCCGGGATCGCCCGAGGGATGGTTGTGAATCAGCACGAATCCGAACGCCCCGCGCGTGATCACCGGGCGGATCACTTCCCGGGGATGCGCGCTCGATTCGTTCACCGTGCCGATCGAGATGACGGTGGTTCCCATGTGTCGCAACCGCGAGTCCACCACCGCCACGATCACCTGCTCCTGGCTCAAATGCCGGAGCTGCGGGCCGAAAAAATCGTGGATCAGCTCCGGCGTATCCAGCGAAATGTCCTGCATTTGTTCACGCGCCACGCGGATGCCGAGCTCGAAGGCGGCCGCCAATTTCGACGCCTTGGCCGGCCCGAGGCCTTTTTCCTTGGCCAGCTCCGCCACCGGCAGCCCGCCGAGCGCGCCCATCGAGCCGTATTTTCCGATCAACTCCCGGCCGATGTCGATCGCGCTGCGGCCCTTGGTGCCGGTGGAAATGAACAGCGCCATCAGCTCGGCATTGTCCAAGGCGGCGGGCCCGAGGCGGGCGAGTTTCTCGCGGGGCCGCTGGTCATACGGCATGTCGTGGATTCGCGGGCTGAAGGTGTCTGCGTCGTTCATTTGAACAGGCTAACGAAACCGGCGGACGATGCAACAAGTTTCCTGCCGGTTTTCCGCCGGGTGGGCATTCGTTCCCGCCGCAAAGCCTCCGAAGTCACCCGGCGCGCCCATTCACATTTGCGACATGGGGCGGGATTCCATTTGGGGGGCAGATGGACGCGGCAGCGTTTTGGAGTGCGGCGGTCTCCGCCGCTTTCCGAAACGGATTGACCGGACCATAACCCTGAATGCCCCGAAAACTCGACAGGCTACATGCCAATGTGAATCCGCGAGGACTGACCCTATT
>CAYXZE010000035.1:0-13707 GCA_964469395.1 uncultured Luteolibacter sp. | reverse complement strand
ATCACGTCCCAAGTGGAGGACGGGCCGCCGGGCATGATGGACGGGCCTTTGCGGGCGCCTTCCTCACCGCCGGACACGCCGGCGCCGATGAAGCGGAAGCCGAGATCGCCGAGCCATTTGTCGCGGCGCTCGGTGTCGGTGTAGAGGGAGTTTCCGCCGTCGATGATGATGTCGCCCTTGTCGAGAAGCGGGATGAGGGACTCGATGACGGCATCCACCGGGCCGCCGGCTTTGACCATGATCATGACCTTGCGCGGGGAGGCGAGGGATTTGACGAAGCCTTCGAGCGTGTGCTCGCCGACGAGTTTCTTGTCGGGGTGCTTGCCGACGAATTCGTCGGTGACCGAGGTGGTGCGGTTGTAAACCGAGACCTGGAATCCGCGGGATTCCACGTTGAGAACGAGATTCTGGCCCATGACGGCCAGACCAATGAGTCCGAAATCGCTATTGCTCATAATAAAGGTGCCGTTGGACAGGCGGGGGAGGATGTAGGGGTAATGGCGATTTGGCGCAACCCCTTGTTGCCAATCCATGATGCATTTCACACATTGCGGGCGTGAACTTACCGAATGCCATCACGTTTTCGCGCCTTGTCATGACCGCAGCCTTCGTGGTGGCGGTGTCGCAAAGCTCGCTGACGGGCTATGGCACGGGGCTGGTGCTGTTTATTGTGGCGGCGGCCAGCGATTTCGTGGACGGCTATCTGGCGCGGAAAATGGGGCTGGTGACGCCGCTGGGCAAGTTGATGGACCCGCTGGCGGACAAGATTCTGGTGAGCGCGGCGTTTGTTTTTTTTACGGAAAAGGGACTTTGTCCGGTGTGGGTGACGGCGCTGATCATCGGGCGCGAGTTTTTGGTTACCGGTCTGCGGCAGATCGCGATCGAGGCCGGGCAGGTGCTGGCCGCGGATAATCTTGGGAAATGGAAGACCACGTTCCAGCTTGCCTATTTGATCACCGGCTTGCTGTGGCTGACCGGTGAAAAGGCGCAGCAATTGTTCCCGGTGGTCGAGCCGCTGAAACACCTCGCCCGTCCTCACGCGCAAGGCGGCTGGTTGCAACCGGCGTTCCTGTGGACTGCCGTGGCGCTGACGGTGATTTCCGGCTGGAACTACGTCTGGAGCGGGCGGGGGTTGTTGAAAGGGAAATAGGCGAGTCTCCTTCGCCAATGTAGCGTCGGTCTGCGACCGTCGGCGAATGTAGCGGCGGTCTGCGACCGTCGGCGAATGTAGCGGCGGTCTGTGACCGTCGGCCAATGTAGCGGCGGTCTGTGACCGTCGGCGCGTGGGGAGCCGAGCTTCGCGCTTTTCCGCGGCATCGACGCTCACAGAGCGCCGCTACATTCGCCGCTACAGCGCGCCGCTACAGCGCTCTTGCCTCGCTCCTCATCACCCATTCAGCTTCTCCAGCGCTTTCGGCAGGAAGATGCCGTCCTTGCGGATGAGCTTGCCGTCGAAGTAAATCTCGCCGCCGCCCCAGTCTTTGCGCTGGATGTTGACCATGTCCCAGTGGACTTGCGAACGGTTGCCGTTGTCCGCTTCCTCGTAGGCCTGGCCGGGGGTGAAATGGAACGAACCGGCGATTTTTTCATCGAACAAAATGTCGCGCATCGGCTCGCGGATCTGGGGGTGGAAGCCGAGGGCGAACTCGCCGATGTAGCGGGCTCCTTCGTCGGTATCGAGGATCTTGTTGAGGGCGGCGGTTTTCGATCCGGCGTCGGCCTTGATGATTTTTCCTTTGGAAAACTCCAGGCGGATCGAGTCGAAGGGGATGCCCTGATAGATGGTGGGGGCGTTGTGGGAAATGACGCCTTCCACCGAGTCGCGGACGGGGGCGGTGAAGACCTCGCCGTCGGGGATGTTGTAGTTTCCGCCGCAAACGATGGAGTTGATGCCCTTGATGGAGAAACGGAGATCGGTGCCGGGGCCTTTGATTTCCACGCTCTCGGTCTTGTCCATCAGCTTCTTGAGGGCGTTCATCGACGGGACGAGCGCTTTGTAGTCGAGCAGGCAGACGTCGAAGTAGAATTTCTCGAACGCCTCGGTGCTCATGCCGGCCTGCTGGGCCATCGACGGACTCGGCCAGCGGAGGACGCACCACTTGGTTTTCTTGACGCGGTGGTCGAGCACCGGGCGCATGTGTTTCATCGCGAGGCGCATGCGGTCGGCGGGGACGTCGGAGTTTTCGGCGATGTTGTTGCCGCCGCGGATGGCGATGTAGGCGTCCATGTCCTTCATCTCGGCGAGCAGGTGCTTGGCGATGACGGCGTATTGGGTGTCTTCCGCGCCCTTCATCATCTCGCGGGTGAGGCGGCCTTGATGGAGCTTGATGAATGGCAGCGCGCCCTTGGCCCGGACCTCGCGGATGAGGGCGATGCCGATGGAGTCCGGCACGTCGTGGAGGTCGATGAGGACCTTTTCGCCTTTTTTCAGGCTGGTGGAATAGCGGACAAGCTGGCGGGCGAGGGCGTCGATGCGGGCGTCGTGCATGGGTTTGTGGATAGCGGGGGAGTTCCGGCTTTCCAAGCGCCAAGTCGGACGGGCGAAGGGATTTGGAGGTGAGGCACCACGAATCTTACGAATCTGACGAATGGGAGAGAAGATTCGCTGGATTCGTGGTGCCTTTCGAATCTTCATGTTTCGTCAAGTTCGCGCTTGGCAGGGCGGGTGGGTGGCTTAAACCAAGGGCATGGTGCTCGGCGTTCTCGGATCCGGATCTGGATCAAACATGCAGGCGATTCTCGACGCGATCGAGGACGGGACGCTCGATGCGCGGATCGGCCTCGTGCTTTCGGACAACCCGGACGCGTTCATTCTGGAGCGGGCGAAAAAGCACGGGATCGAAACCGGCGTGATCGACTGCCGCGGTTTCAAAACGAAGTTCCCGGAAGAAGCTCAGGAGGAAACGGCGCGGCGCTTGAAAGAGGCGGGAGTGGAGCTGGTTTGCCTCGCGGGATTTTTGCGGCTGGTGAAGCGTCCGCTGCTGGATGCTTTTCCGGGTCGCATTTTGAATATCCACCCCGCACTGCTGCCCGCGTTTCCCGGATTGGAATCGTGGAAGCAGGCGCTTGATGCGGGAGCGAAAGAGGCCGGCTGCACGGTGCATTTCGTGGATGAAGGGATGGATACCGGACCGATCATTTTGCAGGAAAGCGTGCCGGTTCTATCAGACGATACGGCGGAATCGCTGCATGCGCGGATTCAGGTGGTCGAGCATCGGCTCTATCCGGCGGCGATTAGGAAGGTGCAGGGTTGAACTTCGGTCAACCCGGGTCGGCCGGAGTCCGACCCTCCTTAACGTTGACTCAGCATGGCGATGATCAAAATCACCAGCAATACGCCGAGGATGGCGAAGGTGATTTTCACCCAGCTCAACGGATGCTCGCCGGCCATTTTTCCGGTGTGGCCGTTGACGACGACCTGATAGGACTTCGTGCCGTAGGTGTAGGTGGCGAGCCAGACGGGGACGAGGATGTGCTTGAAGGTGCGGGCCTGATAGTCGGAGTGGACTTGCAGATTTCTTTGGGTGTCACCGGGAACTTCGCGCGAGCAGAGCTGATGGATGACAGCGTTCATTTGCTGCCTGCTGGTTTGCGAGGCCTGGCTGAGATCGACCTGATAGCGCTCGACGGTCCAGCCGCGGACGTAGGCGGGATCGTAGGGTTTGAGATTTTGGAGGGTGGGGAAGGGTTCCACTTTTCGCAGCAGGGCGGTGTGGACGCCGACGGTGCCGGGGACGGCGTCGTCATCGAAGAAATGCGACAACTGCCCGGCGCTGTTTTCCCAGCGGGTTTTGCGGACCTGGCGGGTCGCGGTTTTGCCGTTGGAATCCCGGTAGGTTTCGGTGACGTAGTAATAGTAGCCGGATTCGGCGGTCCATTGGGCGTCCACGTGGGCGTCGAAGGTCCAGTAGGGGAGATATACACCGTGCAGGGTATCGGTTAGAGCGGCGCGCTTGAGCTTGGATGGCGCCCACCAGCGGCTGCCATACCAGGCGCGCAGTTGGTCGCGGACCTGGGTGGCGGCGACGACGGCGGGCAGCAGGCTTTCCGGGGTGATGAAGTCCTTGAGATTTTCCGCCGGCACGATGGATGGCGAGCCGCAGAAATCACAACGCTGCGCCGCGCGGTCGGGATCGAAAATGCTGATCGCCTGGCAACTCTCGCATTTCACCGATTTCTTGACGTCTTTGAGTCCGAGGGCGCCGGGTTGGATGGCGGCGAGCGCGGTTTCCAAATCGTGTTCGAGGATGGTCGCGCCTAACGGGTCCTCGCCCTCGTTCCACGGGACGAGGGTTCCGCAATACGGGCAGGCCAGCGACTGCTTGGCGGCGTTCCACTCGGCATCTCCGCCGCATTCGGGGCAGGGATGTTTTTTCAGCGCACTGACAGACATGGAAAAGGAGATTGGAGATTGGTGATTAGAAATTGGGTGGGAGAGGCGAAGAGCTATCCCGAATTTCCAATCTCCAATCACCTATGTCTTTTCAATCACTCCGCGAGAAACGCGTCGAGGGCGGCGCGGGAAATCCGATAGACGGAGCCGATTTTCTTGCCTTTCAAATCCCCGGCATCGAGCGAGGCGATCACGTCCGCCTCGGACACGCCGAGGATTTGCGCGGCCTGGGCCGGGCTGAGGAGTTCGGGGATGGCGGGACTGACAGGCGCGCCGGGCAGTGGCGGCGGCGTGCTTTGCATGGATTTCATCATTTCCTGCGCGAGGCCGAAGCCCATC
The DNA here is from genome assembly GCA_964469395.1 of uncultured Luteolibacter sp. GTDB lineage: Bacteria > Verrucomicrobiota > Verrucomicrobiia > Verrucomicrobiales > Akkermansiaceae > Luteolibacter. The sequence goes on along the minus strand of CAYXZE010000035.1, from coordinate 8,975 downwards.
GCCATTTGCGCGGGCATCGCGGCGGCCGATCCGCCGTCACCGCCCTTGGTCATCGACTCGGCCATTTGGAATTTCACGAAATCGTTGAGATTGCCGATGGCTCCCATGCTCGAGCGTTTGTCGATGGCCGCTTCCACTTCGGGCGGAACGGAGACGTTCTCGACGATGAAGCTGGTGATCTCGATGCCATACTTGGCGGTCACCTGCGGGTTGATCAGCGGCAGCAGGGCGTCGCCGAGTTCCGAGTAGCGCGACGCCACGTCGAGCGCGGGCACGCCGCACGAGGCGAGCGCCTCGCTGAAGACGCTGACGATGCGCGAGCGCATGGTGTCGGCGAATTCATCCAGCCGGAAATGGTGGTCGGTGCCGGCGACTTCCTTGAGGAAAACCGGCGGATTCACGATTTTGAAATCAAATGTTCCGAAAGCGCGCAGGCGGACGATGCCGAAGTCCGCGTCGCGCATCATCACCGGGTTGGCGGTGCCCCACTTGTTACCGGTGAAGAGGCGGGTGGTGACGTAATAGACGTCCGCCTTGAACGGGGATTGAAAACCGTATTTCCAGCCTTTCAGCTTGGTGAGGACCGGGATGTTATCCGTGACGAGCGTGTGCTTGCCGGGGGTGAAACAATCGCCGTATTGGCCGAGATAGACGAATTGCGCGGCCTGGCTTTCGCGGACGATGAGTTGCGCGCCGTTCTTGATCGCCTTGTCCTGATCCGGAAAACGCCACGACAGCGTGTCGCGCGAGTCGTCGTTGAATTCGATGATTTCCAGCAGTTCGCCCTTGATGAATCCGAGAATGTCCATGGTTTTGATTTGAGAGTGGTTGTTGAACTAACGAGATAAGAGAATGGTGGGAAGTGGAATTCCGGCGGCTTATTCCAGCCCGCGTTCGGCGACTTCATCCTCATCCCAGCCGAGGTAGTGGCCGAGTTCGTGGAGGAAGGTGGTGCCGACTTCATCGCGGTAGTCCTGTTCCTCCTCGCCGACCCAGTCCCAGAGATTGGCGAGGAAAAGCCGGATGCGCGGGAGTTCTTCGAGACCGGCCTCGTCCGCCGCGGACGGGCCTTCGAACAGACCGAGCTCGTCGCCTTCCAGTTGATCGTCGAAAGCGCCCTGGCCGGGTTTTTCCTCGAAGGAAACCGCCACCTTGTTTGTGGCGTCCTGGATGTCCTGCGGCAGGACTTTCACCAGTGATTTCAGCTCCTCGTCCGCCCATGTGCTCAGTGTTTCGAAATCCATGGCGATGAATTAACGGCTTCATCCGGTCGGCACAAGGAGGATCCTTTGGCGCGGTGGCGCACGCGGGGCTTGTCACGGCGGGTTCGATTTGTTTCCTGACCCGGGTGACAGGAAGCATGGATCTCATTGGAAAAGCGGCGTTCGAGCTGATGACCTCGTTCTGGGTGCTGCAATCGGCAGCCGCCCTGATCAAAACCCGCAAGGCGCGGCGGCTGTTTCTCGCTCATCGGCGCTGGCTCGGCGGGGAGATCAAGAAGCATGAGAAACAACGCGTCGCGCTTGTGATCGCCGTCAAAGGGGTTTCGGAAAATTTCGAGCGTTTCCTCGATTTCGCGCTCGGCCAGGATTACCCGGACTATCATGTGATTTTCGTCACCGAGTCGGAAAACGATCCCGCCCATGCCGCGATTCTCGGTCGTCTGGGAGATCGCGCGCGCCTCATCGTCGCCGGGAAAGCGGAACACACCGGGCAGAAGGTTCACAACCAGCTCGCCGCTTTCAAACAGTTGGATGGTTCCGACAGGCTCGTCGCCTTTGCCGATGGCGATCTCTTCGGCCGGAAAGACTGGCTGTCCTGCCTGGTGCTGCCGCTCAATCTCGGTCAGGCCGATTTCACGACCGGTTACCGTTGGTTCATTCCCGCGGACCAGCGGCTGCCCAACCGGATCGTGACGCTGATCGGCACCGCCATCGAGCCGTTGATCGGCCCTAACTGGCGGATGTGCCTGTGGGGCGGGTCGATGGCCATGACCCGCAAGGTCTTCGACGAATTGGAAATTCCGAAAAACCTCGAAGGCAGCATCAACGACGACGCGCGGATCAGCCAGCTCGCCCGCCAGTCCGGCAAACGGATGCGCTACGTGAGGTCGGTGGCGGCACCGTCGCCGGTGGATTTCACGTGGGCTTCCTTGTTTGAGTTCGGCCGCCGCCAGTATTTCCAACTCCGCATCTATCAGTCATCGCTGTGGTGGATGGCGCTCATGATTCCGCTGTTTTATCTGGCGGGATTCCTGACCTGTTTCATCCGTCTTGGATTGGGAAATTTCCTGATGCTCGTTCCGATTGCGGCCGCCGTCATGCTCAATCTGGCGAGAATCCGGGTTCGGAGAAGTTACCTGCGGGAGCGTTTCGACCAGGGTGAGGCCGGGACGCTGGATGGTTCTGTTAGGAGTAGCTGGTGGCTGGATCCGGTGATCAATTTCGTCCATCTGCTCATCATCCTCAGCTCCGCCTGCGGGCGGGTCATCGTCTGGGCCGGTATCCGTTACCGCATCACCGGACCGCAGAAGACGGAGATTCTTAATTCAGAAAACTAACCACAGATGGACAGGATAAACGCAGATGGAAGAGATGAACTTAGAAGGGAAGATGGCTGCTAACCACGGAATACACGGAATACACGGAAAAAGAGAAGATGGGGTATGGGGAACTCACCTTTTGAGTGAAAGCAGCCTCATTTGTGACTCTTTTATTTTCCGTGTATTCCGAGTATTCCGTGGTTCTCATTTCTGAATTTAGGATGAAAAAAGGGATGGCGTTTTCAACTGGCCATTTCTCTTATCCATTCTGCCATCTGCGTTTATCCGCGTTCATCTGCGGTTGAAAAATCTGCATGCTGAAGACTCGTCAGTGAAACGGACACTTGGCCGCTGCCGCCGGAGTTTCCTCTGGATCGTCGGGAATCGTCTGCTCGTGTTTCACGTTCGGGCGTTTCCAGACCCGCAGGGAAATTCCATCCAGCGAGCGGATGGTCAGCCGCGAGGTGGGTTCTGGATCGGGGCCGGGACCGGGCTCGAAGCGGTAGCGTCGGGTGAGCGAGGCTAGAATCAGCATGGCCTCCTGCATCGCGAAGGCCGCGCCGATGCAGATCCGCGGGCCCTGGCCGAAGGGGATGTAAGCGCACTGTTGCTGGTCCAGGCCGCCGTCGAAGCGGGTGGGATCGAACTCGTTAGGCCGGTCCCACAAGTCGCGGTGGCGGTGGACGAGCCAGGGTGAAATGACCACCGGCGAGCCGTCCGGCAGGTCGTGCTTGGCGAGCCGCTGTCCGCCAGTCGCCTTGCGGAAGGTGAGGAAACCGACGGGCGGATAGATCCGCATGGTTTCCCGGAAAACGTTCCGGATCAGGCGGTGCCTGGGGATGTCCTTGAACTCGGGCTTGCGGTCGCCCAGTAACTGGCAGGTTTCCTGATGGAGCGACTCCTGGATTTCCGGGCATTTCGACAGGAGGAACAGCGACCACGACAAGGCGCTGGCCGAGGTCTCGTGGCCGGCGAGGAAGAGCATCGCCACCTGGTCCACCAGTTCCTCCAGGGTGTAGGCGGAGCCGTCCACGGGATCGCGGGTTTCCAGCATCGACTGGAGGATGTCCTTGTGGTTGCCGGTTTCACCGCGGTGATAGGCTTCAAAACGCCCGCGGATGGATACCGCCAGCAGCTCGCGGATTTCCTTTCCGGTGCGTTTCCAAATCATGTAGTGCCGCGGCGCCAGCCACAGGGGAAGCCGGAAGAAGCTCAGTTGGATCATCACCACCGCCTTTTCCTGAAACAGGTTGAAGGCGTTGAAAATCTTCCGCGCGCCCTCGCCTTCCAGTGATTCTGATAGAATCGTGCGCAGGATGATGTCCGCCGTCACGTGGGTCATCTCGATCTCGATGTCCGCCACGCCGCCGTCCGGCACCGCGTCGAGCCGCTCGATCATCGCATCCGCGCCGCCGGTCATCAGGGCGAAGACTTCCTTCAATTTCGCCTGGCCGAAGGCGGGGTCGAGCATGCGGCGCTGGCGTTCCCAGACCGGGCCGTTCGTCGTGAAAATGCTTTCGCCCAACAATGGTTTGAGCGCGGTTTCCGAAAGCTCGTGCTTCGGGTAGTGCGCGAATTTATCGACCAGCACCTCCTTGATGAGGTCCGGGAATTTCACCAGGAACAGTTGCACGCCCGGCAGGCGGACGCGTGAAATGCGGCCGGAATAGCTGCCTTCATACAACGTCGCCAGCCACGAGCGGCGGCCGCGTTTGAAGAGGTTCCAGAGCGATCGTTTCGAGGATCGGTCCAGGGGTTGGGGAAAGGGCGGTTCGTAAGCCATGAATCAGGAAAGGGTGGGGAGGTCCGGGAAGCGCTCCGCCAGGGACAGCGGACCGGCGGTGATCGCGAAAAAGTCGTAATCGGTGAGTAACTCACCGGCCATGATATATTGGAAATGAATGCGGAAAATGTCCTTTTTGATCACGGCATAGACATCCGGCGGGAACATTTTCACGATTCGCACCGGGAATTGGCGGGGGCGGACGGGGATGCCCGGCGGGCGTGAAATGTCCGAAACTTTCAACGGGTCCACTTGCGTCACGCTCGCGCCATCGCGGCGGGCGGAGAAATCCAGCCAGCGCACGCCGGGGGCCGTCGCCACCGTTTTGAGATCGTCGCGGAGTTTTGCCGAGCCCGGCAGCAAGCTGACCAGCGGCAGGCAATTTCCCAAACTCACCAGCCCGAATGCGGGTCCGCGCACGCCAAGTTCCGGCTCCAGTCGGAGGATTTCCGTCACCAGCGGAATCGTCAGAATCGTGCCCACGCTGTGGCCGACGAGGAGCACTTCGTCCGCATCGGTCGTCCGGATTTTTTCGACGATGTGGGCGGCGAATTCACGGATGCGTTCGTCCAGCTCCGGGATTTTTCCATAGGCCCACGGCTGCATGGCCCCGTAAACCCGCAGCAGCCAGAAACTGCGGAAGCGGTCATCCAGCCAGCGACCGAGGAAAATGCTGCCCGCGAAAATCCCCGCGGCCGGTAAAATCCCCGCCCACCACGGAAGTCCCGCCGCCACCGGCAGCACCGCCGCGGCAACGGCCAGCGCCAAGCCTAACAGTAGCAGTCCGAGAAACGCGATGATCGGATACGAAACGGTCAGCGCCGACGGCCACGCGATTTTCAGCAGCCTGCCGACGAGGTTCGCCTTGAGAAACACCCAATACGTCGGCACGGCGGACTTGAGCAACTGCACCTCGTTCTTCGGCCAGCGGTTGCGGATGATGTCGTCCCAGCGGAGGAATTCGTATTCCGTCTCCGCCGCGCCGTCCGCCAGCGAGATCGTCCACGAGTTCGCCAGCTTGCCGGAGCGCCGGCGTTTGCCGATGGTCAGATCCAGTCCGTTGAGCGGTGCCTGGAGTTTCGCCTGCTCGCTATAAAGCGTGTGATAATGCGCCGGTCCGCGCGGGTCGAATCCACTGAAATAGAAGACGTGCCGCTTCATCGCCTTGGCGGGCGTAGGGTGCGGGGCGGGTGAATCGGCGTTCATTTTTCGGACCGGCGCAGGCTGCGCCGCCCGCCCCGTCACGGCAAGCCCGTTAAAACCGGAGCGGGGGATTTTTCCGGCATCGGCGGTGAAAATAAGGAATCGCGACATTCCTGTCGCGACTCAAGCCGGGATTTGGTTGCGACAGGAATGTCGCGATTCCTTACAGTTGGAAGCTGTCGTCAGCCGGGGTTGCGCCGATGGAAATCTGAACCTCTCCGTTGGCGGAGAGATGGGTGAGGCAGTGATAGGCGTCCTCGGGATCGGCGTCGATTTCCACGGCGATTTCCCCGGCGGTTTTGGGCCAGGCGGTGAGGTGGCCGCGGACTTTGTTGAGGGTTTCCAAAAAGGTTCCGGCGGCTTTCTTGCCGGCCTCGACGCCGGGCTGGTGGTAGGCGTTGATGTTGACGAGGGTGGCGTAGAAGGAAACGGTGCGCTCGAAGAGGGCGATGAGCAGACCGAGCTGGAAGGGGGTGACCTCGGGGATGGAAATGGTCAGGGATTTGCGGCCGGACTCGGCGAGCGCCTTGCGGGTGCCGCGCAGGAAACCCTGGAGGTAGTCCGCGGTGGTGGTGCCGGGATCGACCTCGATGTTGTGGCCGTGGCGGCCTTTTCTTACCTCGATGAAGGTGGCGAAGAAGTTGTTCACACCGTCGCGGAGCTGCTGGACGTAGGCGTGCTGGTCGGTGGAGCCTTTGTTGCCATAGACGGCGATGCCCTGGCTGACCGGGTTGCCGTCGAGGTCGCTGGCCTTGCCTAACGACTCCATGACGAGCTGCTGGAGGTATTTGGAAAAGAGGACGAGCGAATCCTTGTAGGGGAGGACGACCATGTCTTTTTCGCCCTTGCCGTTGGTGGCGCTGTGCCAGGCGATGGCGAGCTGCATGGCGGCGTTTTTCGCGGTGTCTTTCTTGCGGGTTTCCGCATCCATGGCGGCGGCACCGGCGAGCATGGAGTCGATGTCGAGTCCTTGCAGGGCGGCGGGGACGAGGCCGACGGTGGAGAGGACGGAGGTGCGGCCGCCGACCCAGTCTTCCATCGGGAAGCGGGCGATGAAGTGGTTCGCGACGGCGTATTGGTCGAGCTTGGAGCCGACGCCGGTGACGGCGGCGGCGTGGCGGCCGAAGTCGAGACCGGCGGCTTCATAGGCGGCCTTGGCTTCCAGCATGCCATTGCGGGTTTCCGCAGTGCCGCCGGATTTCGAGATGACGAGAACGAGGGTGCGGTCGAGGCCGGTGACGGCGAGTCGGGCGATGACGGCATCCATCCCGGCGGGATCGGTGTTGTCGAAGAAGTAAAGCGGGAGCCGGGCGTTCTGGCCGATGGCTTCGGAGACGAGTTGCGGCCCGAGGGCGGAACCGCCGATGCCGATGAGCAGGACTTGTTTGAAATGGCCGCCGCTGGGCGGGGTGATGGAGCCGGTGTGGATTTTTTCCGCAAAGAGCTTGAGATCGGCAATGGCGTCGGTGATGGAGCGGCGGAGTTCCTCGGTGGGGGCGAGGGTGGCGTTGCGGAGCCAGTAGTGGCCGACCATGCGGCCTTCATCGGGGTTGGCGATGGCTCCGTCTTCGAGGGCGTCCATGTCGGCGAAGGCCTTGGCGATGCGGGGTTGCAGCGCGCTGACGTGGCCGGGATCGATGTCCATCAGGGAGAGATCGAGGGAGAAGCCGTGTTGGGGATAGCGGACGAGACTTTGGTTGTAGGATTGCCAGGACATGGTGTGGATGGGTTGAAAGTGACCGGAGAGCAGTCATCAGTGAAGACAAATGGGTATGAAAATCAAGCGGAGAGGAGATAAACCGGAGTCATGTGCTCAGTCGTAAGTGATGATGGAGGCGACGCGGTGGGGGGTGAGTTTGGCGCGGCCGGCGAGAAAGCCGAGCTCGATGAGCACGGAGACGGCGGCGATGTTGGCTCCGAGTTCGTCGAGGAGTTTCACGGCGGCGGCCGCGGTGCCGCCGGTGGCGAGCAGGTCATCGACTAACAGGACGGACTCGCCCGGCAGGATCGCGTCTTCGTGGAGCTCGACGACGGCCTCGCCGTATTCGAGCGAGTAGGCGGTCTGGCGGGTTTTCCACGGCAGCTTGCCCTTTTTCCGGATGGGGACGAAGCCCGCGCCGAGGCGGTCCGCGACGGCGGCGGCGAAGATGAAACCGCGGGCGTCGATGCCGACGACTTTGTCGATTTTCACGCCGCCGGTGGTTGCGCAGAGCCGGGTAATGGCGTCATGGAAAAGCTGCGGATCCGCAAGGACCGGGGTGATGTCCTTGAAAACGATGCCCGGTTGCGGGAAATCGACGACGTCGCGGATCGCGGCACGGAGGGAGGCGGCACTCATGGTGCGTGGATGCTAGGGGTCGCGAATCGGGATGTGAAACGCAAAAGGAGGGGATATGAGATGCTCTCCATCGATCAGAAATGAAAAATCGATTTGAATGAAGCGAGCAATCGAGGCATCCGTTCGACAGGGATTTTCAGTAAATCGATTCGCTTGCGGATGATCTCTGGCTGGAGCAAATGCATGGCGTGAAGTTTCTCGATGAGGTCGAGGTCTTTGGGCCTGCTAACAAGGAGTTTGACTGCTGCGAGATCGTGAGGATCGAGAGCCAGTGCGATCGGTGTGTCGGGGACGGGACGGAGTCGTTCCCGCCAGCCCGCGGGAAGCGTTTCGAGAATGGAGTCGCGGAGGATGTCGGCGTGATAACCGTGAATCCGATAGTAGGCGCGATTTTCTCCCAGCGCTTCATCAAGCATGATGGCGGTGAGTTCGTCGAAGGGATCCGGGCATAGATCCGCATCGAAAGTGGAAGTAAGTGGACCTGACGGATCGCCGAGATGAGGGAATGAAGCGAGCAGCGAGGCCGAACCGAGAACGAGTATGGGGCGATCCTCCGTTAATGCGTGGGCGGATCGAAGGAGGTGCTGGAGAGCGGTGAGAGTCATTCCGCGAGAGAGGGGAGGGACAGACCTACGAATGGGGAGCAGGACTTGAGTGGCTCGGCGTCGTGATTCGGGGTGGCGAGAAAGTCGATGAGATCGTGAAATTCTGCGGGCGAGTTTTGCGCGGCGCGAATGCGCTGTTTCCATTCAAGGAGTGGCGCGGGGTGGACACGGCCCATAGCCAGCCAGCGATCAATATTTTCGAGGGGAGTGGATAACTCCGCAGGGTGTGCCTGGATATGTCCGGCGATGCGCTGCCAGCGCAGTGTCCGATCTTCACGTCGGAAATGGTGATCGTTGGATGTTGGCTCCAGAATATCCATTGAGGTGGACGAAAGGTTGTCACGCCCTGTCTGTCGAGTCAATGGACGCGAACGCGTTTCACTTCGACTGCTCAAGCATTCGCAGCAACGGAAGCTCGGCGCGGGCGCGGAGGGACTCTTCCATTTCCACGCGGGGCTGGAGCGTGTCCAGGCAGTCGCGGAGTTTTTGAAGCGTGTTCATTTT
>CAYXZE010000034.1:0-13962 GCA_964469395.1 uncultured Luteolibacter sp. | reverse complement strand
CGATTGGACGTCGGCGATTCTTCGGGCATGGTCCGCCGCATGATTCCGCAAGGCCTGCTCTCGCAAAAAATGTTCGCCGTCGCCAAGGAGTTCATCCCGGGCGGGGTGAACTCACCGGTCCGCGCTTTCCGCAACGTCGGCGGGGAGCCGTTTTTCGTCCGTCGCGCGGCGGGCAGCCGCATCGAGGACATCGATGGCAAGCACTACATCGACTACATCGGCTCGTGGGGGCCGAACATTCTCGGCCACGCGCCGGTGGTCATCACCAATACGATCCACGAGGTGGCCAAGAGCGGGATTTCCTTCGGCATTCCCAACATGTTCGAGGTGGAGATGGCGCGCACGATTTGTGACTGGGTGCCGTCGGTGGAAAAGGTCCGCATGTGCAACTCCGGCACCGAGGCGACCATGTCCGCCATCCGGCTGGCGCGGGGATTCACGAAACGGGACTACATCGTGAAGTTCGACGGCTGTTACCACGGTCACAGCGACTCCCTGTTAGTCGCCGCCGGATCGGGCGCGCTGACTCACGGCGAGCCGGATTCCGCGGGTGTGCCGCGGGCGTTTGCGGAGAAGACCATCGTCCTGCCCTACAATGATCCCGAGGCGCTGGAGACTTTGTTTGCCGCCCGTGGCGAGGAAATCGCGGCGATCATCGTGGAATCCTATCCCGCGAATGCCGGGCTGGTTTTTCCAAAACCGGGTTATCTCGATCTGCTGTCGTCCATCACGAGGCGATATGGCGCGCTGTTGATTTTCGACGAAGTCATGACCGGTTTCCGTCTCGGCAAGGCGGGCGTGCAGGGGCTGGAGAATCTGACACCGGATCTGAGCTGCTTCGGCAAGGTCATCGGCGGCGGGCTGCCGGTGGGGGCGTTCGGCGGACGTGCGGATGTGATGGATATGCTCGCGCCGGTCGGTCCGGTCTATCAGGCGGGCACTCTCAGCGGGAATCCGCTGGCGATGGCGGCCGGTCTCGCGCAACTCCGCGAGCTGCACAACCGCTCCGGCTTCGCCCGGCTGGACCAGCTCGGCGCGCATTTCGAAAAAGGCCTGCGCGAGCTGCTTGCCAGGAAAGGCGTGCCGCACCGGTTCAACCGCGTCGGCTCGATGTTCTGCCTGTTTTTCACCGACCGGGAAATCATCAACGTGTCCGATGTGATGAAGCAGGACTTGGAGTTCTTCAAAAAGTTCTTCTGGGGCTGTCTCGACAAGGGTGTCTATCTCGCGCCGTCGCCGTATGAAACGGGTTTCATTTCGCTCGCCCACACGGAGCCGGATCTGGATGACACGCTGACGGTGTTCGAGGAGGTGCTGGCGGGGATTTAGTCCGGCTTTGTGTTTTTCACATGATTCGCAACGAATCGCCCGCGACTTTTTTGCCGTAAAGACGCACAAGAAGGGACAGGAATGTCCCTTCCCCTTACCGCAAAGTTGCACAAGAAGGGACAGGAATGTCCCTTCCCCTTACCGTAAAGTCGCACAAGAAGGGACAGGAATGTCCCTTCCCCTTATGGACGGGGCGATCGGATATCGCCCCTCTTTGTTTTAAGGCGGTCCCCGGGGCGTTTGGCTTTTCAGTCAGACGCCGCCGTCCGTGATCAGGCGAGAATTTCCTTCACCACGCGGGTGGGCAGGACGCCGGTGGCTTTCTGGTCGAGTCCGAGGACGCGCTTGTGGAGGCGGTTGGTGTCGATGCCGAGGGTGTGGGCGATGGTGGCGACGAGATCGCGGACTTCGACGGTTTCGCTTTTGTCGGCGATGTTGAAGGCGAAGTCGTCGGTCTTGCCGTAGGCGGTGCCGCCCTTGATGCCGCCACCGGCCAGCCACATGGAGAAGCACTTGGCGTGGTGGTCGCGGCCGTCGGGGCCGCCTTGGGAGTAGGTGGTGCGGCCGAATTCGCCGCCCCAGACGACGAGGGTGTCTTCTAGCAGGCCGCGTTGTTTGAGGTCGGTGAGCAGGGCGTAGCTGGCGCGGTCGGTGGCTCCGCACATGGCGTTGAGGCCGCTTTGCAGGCCGCCGTGGAAATCCCAGCCACGCTGATAGACCTGGGTGTAGCACACGCCGCGCTCGGCGAGGCGGCGGGCCATGAGGCAGTTGTAGGCGAAGGTGCCGGGGATTTTGGCCTGGGGGCCGTAGAGGTCCCAGGTGGATTGGGGTTCTTTCGAGAGGTCGGTGAGTTCCGGCACGCTCATTTGCATGTTGAAGGCCATTTCATACTGCTGGATGCGGGCGTGGGTTTCCGGGTCGCCGACGGTTTCATAGGTCTGGCGGTTGAGTTCGGCCACGCCGTCCACGATGGCGCGGCGCATGTCGCGGGTCATGCCGCCGGGGTCGCGGAGGTAAAGCACCGGATCGGTGCCGGTGCGGAGCGGCACGCCGGCGTGCTCGGTGGGGAGGAAGCCGCTGGACCAGAGCTTGGGGGTGACGGACTGGACGTTGGTGCCGGGGAGGGTGTTGGAATTGAGCACCACGAAGGAGGGCAGGTTGGCGTTGGTGCTGCCGAGGCCGTAGGACACCCATGCTCCGAGGGCCGGGCGACCGGGGATCATGTTCGCGGTGTTCATGAGCAGGATGGCCGGCTCGTGGTTGATGGCGTCGGTGTGCATGGAGCGGATGATGGCGAGGTCATCCACGCATTTGGCGGTCCATGGCAGCAGGTCGCTGACGCGCTGGCCGCATTGGCCGTAGATTTTGGAGCCGACCGGCGAGGCTTTGATGGCGTAGCGAGATTGGGCGGAGGTCATGCCGGTGGGGCGGAAGTCCGCGCCGAGGGCGCTGGCGGGCATGTCTTTGCCATCCATCGCGGCCAGACCGGGTTTGCAATCCCAGGTGTCCATGTGCGGCGGGCCACCGGCCATGAAGAGCTGGATGACGCGCTTGGCCTTGGCCTGATGGTGGGGGGCTCCCAGGGATCCCTGAACAAGACCTGTGGCATGGCCGCCGATTTCCGAGGCGCGGGCGATGCCGGGGCCGAGAAGGTTGGCGAGGCCGATGGCTCCGAGGAATTGACCGGATTGCGTCAGGAAGTGGCGGCGGGTGGCCAGGGTCTTCCATTCCCGTTTCTGCCCCAGGTCGATGGGGAGATCAAAAGGAGTCGGGCCTTCGCCGTGGTGGTCGGAGCAAGCGTTGGGGTGGTTCATAACTTATTTGGTTATCGCTTCGTCGGTATTCATCAGCGTGCTGGCGACCAGCATCCAGTTGGCATGGGTGACGGGATCGAGCTTTTCGTCGCGCGGCATTTCGCCGATCGCAAGGAGGGTTTTTGCGAGGTCGGGCGTCATTTCCTTGCTTTGTTTGGCGAGGACTTGGAGCAGGACGGTTTTTTCCGGGTCGTTCAATGGGCGGGACAGCACGCGGTCGGCCATGAAGGCCAGACGGGAATCGTCGGTGGTGCCGGCTGCCTGCAGCGTTTTTTCCGCCAGGCCGCGGGCGGCTTCGAGGAAGGTGACGTCGTTCATCAGGGTCAGGGCGGCGAGCGGGGTGTTGGTGCGGTTGCGGCGGGCGCAGGCGGCGATGCGGTCGGTGCCGTCGAAGACTTCCATTTCCGGGGTGGAGACCATGCGCTTGATGAAGCGGTAAATGCTGCGGCGGTAGAGCATGGGGCCGTGGTGCTGGGCTTCGGTGGTGGTGTTGGAGGGGTAAACCGATGACAAGACGCCTTTCGGCAGGTAGCCGAAGAAGGATGGTCCGCCGAGTTTGTCGGTGTTGAGGATGCCGCCGGCCTGCAGGGCGCAGTCGCGGACCATTTCGGCGTCCATGCGCTGGCGCGGGCCGCGGGCGAGGAATTCGTTTTTGGGGTCTTTTTCCAGCTTCGGCTTGCTGATGGCGCTGGACTGGCGGTAGGTGGCCGACATGACGAGTTTTTTGTAAAGGCGCTTCATGTCCCACTTGCCCTGGCCGTCGGATTCTCCATCGCGGAAGGCGACGGCAAGGTTGTCGAGCAGTTCGGGATGGCTGGGCAGGGAGCCGACGATGCCGAAGTCTTCGGCGGTTTCCACCAGGCCGAGGCCGAAGATTTCCTGCCAGGCGCGGTTGACGGTGACGCGGGCCAGCAGGGGATTTTCCGGCGAGAGGGTCCATTGTGCGAGGCCGAGGCGGTTGGCGGGTGCGCCCTTGGGCATGGGCGGCAGGAAGGACGGGGTGTCCGGGTAAAGCCGCTCGGCCCGCATGGTGTAGTCGCCGCGGGTCAATAGGTGGGCGGAGGCGGGGGTGTCGCGTTCACGGGAAACGAGGGTCAGGGCTCCGGTTTTGCCTTCGTATTGCGATTGCAGGGCGGCGGCGACATCGCCGATGGCGGGTTGGGCATTGGGTTTGGCTTCCGAGAGGGCTTTCATTTGCGCCTGCGCGTCGGCGATGTCTTTTTTCAGGGCGGCGGTTTTTTCCGGGTGGGCGGCGAAATAGGCTTCCTGCGCGGCTTTCTTTTCAAACGGGGTCCAGGCTTTTTCAAAGGGATCGGCGATGTTTGCGCGGCGGGCGGCGCCGAAATCGACGGAGGCGAGGTAGTCCGGTTTTTTGGCGAGGATTTCCGCCAATGCGTTTTCACGCGGCAGGCGGGTGATTTCCTCGGGCGTCAGGGCGCGGTTGTAGAAGCGCAGGTCCTGGAAGCCGTTCTGGCGGCTGGGCGAGGCGTTCGCTTCGTCACCGCCGCGGCGGCCCAGATTGAGCGGGGTGGGGGTCTTGATCGAGCCGGTCAGGGAGTCATTGGCCACTTGCATGGCCATGGGTTTGCCGTCGCGGTAGAGCTTGACGCCGGCGGCCTTGCCCGAGCCGTCATAGGTCGCGGTGATGTGGGTCCACTCCGGGCGGGGGATGGTTTCTCCCATCACTTTGATGGCATCCGCCGGCCATTTGTCACCGATCAGGTGCATGGCCAGGCGGTCGTTTTCGATGAACAGGTCCCAGCCGCGCAGGTTGCCGCCGTCCATGCGGGAAATCATGGTGCCGGTGCTGTTGCCGAAGCCGTGTTGTCCGTGGGACACGACTTCGTAGGTGCGGAACCAGCCGGAAACGGTGAAGGGCTGGTCTTTTTCGAAATCCCCCAGCTTGTCGGAAGTGACGCGGGTGTTGTTGTTCAGGAGGAAGCTGCCCGAGACGTGCGGGTAGGTGTCCCAGACGGGCGGCGAGTCGATGCACTTGAGGTCCACGTTTGCCACGCGCTCGCGGACGGTGTCGCCCTTGTTTTCATCGAGCGGCAGCCAGCCGACGAGTCCTTCGCGGACGGGTCTGAGGCCGGTCTTGAGCCAGGCGGCGATGTTTGGGGCTTCCTTTTCGGCGAGGTCGCGCAGTTCCGCCTCGGCTTTGGAGCGTTTGGCGAGCGCGGCCTCGAACGCCGGGCGGTTTTCCTCGCGCGGCAGCACTTGGTAGGGCGGCCAATTGTGCTGGTCTCCGGTCCAGGATTTTTCGGTCTGGTTGCCGAAGAAGGCGGCCAGTGAGTAGAAGTCGGACGCGGTGATGGGGTCGTATTTGTGATCGTGGCAGACGGCGCAAGCGGTGGTCATGCCCATGAGGGTGACGCCGAAGGTTTCGGCGCGTTCGCGGATCAGGTTGTTCCAGTTTTCCTCGACGATGGTGCCGCCCTCGCCGGTGGACGGACCGGCGCGGACGAAGGCGGAGGCGACGAGCGTGTCCTGGGTGGAGTCGGGCAGGAGGTCGCCGGCGAGTTGCTCGGTGATGAAGCGGTCGAAGGGTTTGTTGTCGTTGATGGCCTTGATGACATAATCGCGGTAGGGCCAGATCGAGCGGTAGGGATCGACGTGGATGCCGTGGGTGTCTGCGTAGCGGGCGTAGTCGAGCCAGTAGCGGCCGCGTTGCTCGCCGTATTTGGGGGAGGCTAGCAGGCGGTCCACCACTTTTTCATAGGCGGCGTCGGTGGGGGCGGGGTCGTTGACGAACGCCGCGGTTTCTTCGGGCGTGGGCAGCAGGCCGGTGAGGTCGAGGGTGACGCGGCGGATCAGTGCCCGGCGGTCTGCCTCGGGGTTGGGCTTGAGGTTTTCCGCGTCGAGCCTGGCGAGGATGAAGCGGTCCACTTCGTTTTTGCTCCATTTTTCGTCCGAGACGGCTGGCAGCGGTGACTTGACGGGTTTTTCAAATGCCCAGTGGTCGCGGAATTCGGCACCCTCCTTGATCCAGTCGCGGAGCAGTTGGATTTGCCCGGGAGTGAGCAGCTTTTCCTTGTCCTGCGGCATCATTTCGTCCGGGTCGTGGGATTCGACGCGGCGGACCAGTTCGCTTTTGTCGGGGTGTCCCGGCACGATGGTTTTGACGCCGTCTTCATTGACGTAAGCGAGCGCCTGATCGCGGATGTCCAGGCGCAGCGGCATGGCCTTGGGCTCGCGGGTGGCGGTGTCCGGCCCGTGGCAGTGGTAGCAATAGTTCGAGAGGATGGGCTGGATGTCGCGGCGGTAGTCGATTTTTTTACCGGCGGCGGGCGATGCCTGCGCGGTGTCGGTGCTGGTTCCGGTGGATGAAACGGCGGTGCCTTTCCCGTTCTTGGAGCAGGCGGAGAGCAGGGCAAGGGCAGGTAAAAGGAGCAACCACAGAGGAAGCGGATGGCGCGCAATGGGCATGGCGGCAAAACGAAAAAAAAGACTGGATTCTTTCATGAGGGTTTCAGGAAACGCTCCGGCAAGTATGACGATGTCGCAAGCCGCCCCGGACTTTTACCGCATCTCTCTCCGACGGAGATTGCCGATTTTCTGGATTGGTTGATTTCTGTTTCCAGCCAGCACAAGATTCATTTCCTTTGGCGACCGCTATTGCGCGACCCGAAGGACGATATGGTGCTGGAGGCGGCTGTGGCGGCCAGCGCCGATTATCTTGTCACGTTCAACACTTCCGACTTTGACGGCGCGGTGTCGTTGGGCGTCCGCGTCGTCACACCACCGCAACTTCTCGCACTGATTCCAATTCCACCTGCACGATCATGAGCACACTGAGTATTCGACTGCCCAACTCCATTCATCAGCACGCCAAGCGTTTGGCTCGCGACGAGGGTGTTTCCGTCAATCAGCTCGTAAGCAGCGCTCTCGCCGAGAAGCTATCCGCGCTTGATGCTGAACGCTATTTGAACGAGCGCGGCGAACGTGGCAAGAAGGTCGATATTGACGCCATACTCGCCAAGATTCCGGCGGTTGATCCCGAGCCGAGTGATCGGATTTCCGAATGACGAAATGTTGATCTGAAAGCTGAGAAAAGGGCTTTAGTCATTCGTCCGAGAATCAGAGTCGTAAGACATGAACGCTGGAACCGGAACTCACTGCTCCCTCAGTTCCTGGATTTTCTTCTCCGTGATCGTCGCGTCCTCCGGCTTCTTGGCCTGCTCAAAGGCGGTTTTCAGGCCTTGCAGGGCGTGCATGTCGTTGGGGAAGGCGGTGAGGGCGCGCTGATAGGCTTCGATGGCTTCCTGCGGTTGGTTGGCGGCGAGGTGGTATTCGCCGAGGCGGATGGCCATGGGGGTGAGGAGCACTGGCGGGAACATCATGAGGGCGGGGTGCTGGCGGTCGGTGGCGGAGGAAAACCAGTTGTAGGCGGTGCCCATTCTTTCCTTGGGGCCAGCCATGGCGAGGCGGCCGCAGAGGTCGCTGGCGAGGACTTCCATGGCGCGGAAGGAGCGGTTCCAGGCGGAGCGCTCGCCGCTGGCATTGGCGGCGGCGTGGGTTTTTCCCATCGCCGCGCCGTGGTGGGAGAGCGCGGTGGTGACGTCCTGGGCTTCGCTGATTTTGTTTTCCCCGATCAAACGCCGGGCTTCGAGCGCGAGGCGGAGGCCATCGACCCACCAGTAGGCGAGGGATTTTTCGCGGGTTGCCTGGAGGTCGCCGGGCTTGGGCAGGGAGGCGAGGGCTTCCTTGACGTTGTCTTGCAGTCCGCGGTGGAGCAGGACACGGGCGGGGAGGGTTTTGGCCTCCCAGATCAGGAGGCGGACGCCGGGCGAGGCGGGGCGGTTTTTGGGAAACGGAGTGGCGGCGACTTTGCGGGAGGCGGCGTAGGCGGTCTCGAAGTCGCCTTTGGAACAGAGGGAAATGATGCGGTAGCACTCGGCTTTCACCCACTCGGGGCAGTCGGCGACGGTGGCTTGGTTTTCCTTCATCCACTTTTCGTAATAGGTGGTGGCGCGGCCGAAGGCGGAGGCGGCCTTGCCGTGCTGGCCGCAGCGCCATTCGTAGTGACCGAGCAAATGGAAATACGGCGGATAGTCCGGGGCCATCTGATAGAGCTTGCGGGCGAGATCGAGGGAAGGTGCGAGGTCGTGGGCTTCCGCGCGGATGGTGAGGAGGGCGTTGAGGGGGAGCGGGCTTTGGGGATTTTTCCCGATCATCGCGAGCAGGCTTTTTTCCGAGGCTTCCTGATCGGGCTTGGCGCTGCCGAATTCGTCATAGCCGCTGCGGCTGAAAAGGGCGGCGAAGATGCCGGCCTGGAGGTCGTTGGGAAATTGCGCGGCGATTTTCCGGTAGGCGTTGGCGGCACCGGCGGGGCCTTCCTCGATGTATTTGATGAGGCCGTAAACGTAGCCGCGCTCGAGTTCGGTGCCTTTTCCCGCATCCAGCAGGTCGAGCATGCGGTCGGTGGCGACGTTGCGGGCGGGGCCGGTCTCGGGCGAGGGGGTGAGCAGGGACATGACCATGCCCCAGTGGGCGAGCAGGCAGTCCGGGTCCTCGCGCATGGCGGCGGCGAAATGGCGGCTGGCCTCGAATTCCCAACCGCCGTGGAGGTGGTTCATGCCTTGGTTGACGTGATCCTGGGCGGCATCCGTGGCTGCGGAGACGGCCATTTGAATGCCATTGGGGAAATTTGTCATGGCGGGCTTGCCGAGCGCTTTCACGGGATCCGGGATGGCGGCTTCCACGGCGGGCTCGCGGGGCACGAGGGCGACTTTGGGGGCCTGGTCATCCTCGGATTGTTGGATGATCTTGGTTTTGACCGGAGCGGTTTTGGGCCGGGTCCGGGAGTCTTGGCCCGCCGCCCAGGCGCAACCGGCCAGCAAGGCCGCGATGATCCGTAGTTTCATGGGCGGGAAGATGGCCACGCGCCGCCTGCCGCACCAAGCAAAATGACGCTGGCGCGAACCGCCGGGCGGCGCATAGTCTGCGGCCATGAAGTTAGGCGTGATGGGATGCGGGAAAATGGCGACGGCATTGATCCGGGGGGCGATGCGTGCGGGGGTGGTGGCGAAGGAGGAGGTCATCGGCTACGGACCGCGCGAGAAATCCCGCGCGGCCTTCGCGAAGGCGACGGGGGCCGGGGTGACGGCGGATGTCGCCGAAATGGTGGCCGCCAGCGAGGTGATTTTACTTTCCACCAAGCCGCCGGACATCCCGGTGGTGCTGGCGGAGATCGCGAAAATCGCGGGCGGCGCGCCTCGGCTGGCGATTTCCGTCGCGGCCGGAGTCACGGTTGCGACTCTGGAAAACGCGGCTGCGGAAAATTTCCGGATCATCCGCGCGATGCCGAACACGCCGTCTCTCGTGGGAAAAGGGGCCGCCGGTTACTGCCTCGGCAGCCGCGCGACGGCCGATGATGCGAAAACCGCGCAGGCGTTGCTCGGCGCGGTGGGGCTGGCGGTGGAGGTTCCCGAGCGGCTGATGGATGCTGTCACCGGAGTTTCCGGCAGCGGGCCGGCTTACATTTATCTGGTCATCGACGCGCTGGCCGACGGCGGCGTGCGAGCCGGTCTCCCGCGTGCGGATGCGCTGCGGCTGGCGGCGCAAACGGTCCTCGGTGCCGCCGCCATGGTGCTCGAAACCGGCGAGCATCCCGCCGTGCTCAAGGACATGGTCACTTCTCCGGGCGGCACGACCATCGCCGGGCTGGCCGCGCTCGAAAAGCACGGGTTGCGGTCCGCTCTGATCGAGGCGGTCGGAGCCGCCGTCCAGCGTGCCGGGGAACTCGGGAAGTGAAGGATTTTGGACTTCCCCCAAGGCCCCGGCCTCCTATGCTGCCGCGCATGTCCTCTCGGTTCATCGCCTTCGCGCTGATTTCAGTCACCGCCATTTCTCTCAGCTCCTGCGGCTCGGATCCGGATATGCCGATCATGGCCGGAAATACCCAGGCCGCCGCCAGCGAGGGTGAGGCGCTCTATCAAAAGGCGAAACAGGCCGACGATGCCGGGAAGACGGATAAGGCGATCAAGCTCTACGACGAGACCTCCACGCGTTTCCCCTTCGCCCCGTCCGCCGCGCAGGCGCGTTTCCGTCAGGCGCAGTTGTTAGAGCAGCGGGGCAAGGTCGTGAAATCCTTCGAGGCATACGACAAATTCCTTTCCCGCTATCAGGGCAGCGGCCTCTACACCACCGCCCTGAACAGTCAGATCGCCATGGCCCAGTCCGCGGCGGACGGCGATGTGAAATCCAGCATGCTCGGCCTGAAAACCAAGCTTTCGCTCGAAAAGACCGTGGAAATGCTCGGCAAGGTCCGCGATAACGCGCCGAAATCCGCGGCCGCCTCGAAAGCGCAGTTCACCATCGGCCAGCTTTACGAGGGTAAGAAAAAGTCCCGGGAAGCCATCGCCGCCTACCGCCAGTTGGTCCGCGACCAGCCGACGAGCGCGGAGGCTCCCGAGGGGCTGTTCCGCGTCGGTTTGATTTTCATCCAGGAAGCGGATCGCGGAAACCAGAACCAGGCGAACCTCGATCTCGCGAAGGAAGCCTTCAACGACTACCTGCTCCAGTATCCCGGCCACTCGCGCAATGCGGAGGCCCGCAAGTTCATCTCTAATCTTGGCGGTCGCGATCTCCAGAAATCCTGCGACATCGCCGAGTTCTATCAAAAAACCGGCAAGACCGAATCCGCCAAGGTCTATTACCGCGACATCGTGCGCCGCGCGAAGTCCGGCCCCTTGCACGATCAGGCCCGCGCCCGCCTCAAGGAACTCGGGGAGTGATTTTTAACAAAACCCGGCCCATGAAATTTTCCGTCCTGCTGGTCTCCGTGTTGTCGCTCGTTTCCTGCGGAGGCTATCACCTCGGCGGCATCAAGCCGGCGTCATTGAGCCGGGTCACGACCATCGCCGTGCCGATGTTCGCGAACTCCACCCTGCACCCGCGCGCCGAGGCGCTCGCCACCTCCGCCGTCGCCAATGCCTTCGTGCAGGACGGCACCTATCGGATCGGCAGTTCGGACCGGGCGGATGCGGTGCTCGAAGGGAATCTCAAGAGCATCGAATACTCGACCATCCGCGGCACCCGGTTCGACACCCTGCTCCCGGAAGAACTCGCCAACACCGTCACGATCCAGTGGACGCTGCGCGATGCCAGGGATCCGACCAAGGTGCTCGCGTCCGGAAAGTCCTCCGGCACCAGCCAGCTTTTCGTTTCCACCAATCTCCAGACCGCGCGCAACAACGCGCTGCCAGAAGCTCTCGAACGCGCTGGGGAAGCCCTCGTCTCGCGCCTTGCCAACGGTTACTGAATTGGCGGATGCCAGGGGCTGCGGAAGTGTCATTTCGCGTGCAAGTTTTCCGGATTCACGGCGTAGTATCGCGAATGATCGGAACCCATCGCTCCCTGCTGTCGTCATTCGCGTGTGTTATGGGCGTCGTCACCAGTCTGGTGGCGCTGTCCCGCGCGGAACCGGAACCCGTAGCACTCGCGAAAAAGAAGATCGTATTCGTCGCCGGCAAGCCCAGCCACGCCCGCGGCGAGCATGAACACCGTGCCGGCTGCATGCTGCTCGCGAACCATCTGAACCAAAGCGGCCTGCCGGTCGAGGCCGTGGTCACGATCAACGGCTGGCCGGCTGACAAGTCGGTCTTCGATGGTGCGGCGGCGGTTGTCATTTACTCCGATGGCGGCGGCGGACACCCCGCCATAAAGCAGCTTGAGGAACTGAAGAAAATGGCCGCCGCCGGGGTTGGGATCGGGTGCGTTCACTATGCCGTGGAAATCCCCAGGGGCGCGCCCGGCGATGCGTTTCTCGATCTCATCGGCGGTTATTTCGAGACGAACTGGTCGGTGAATCCGCATTGGGAAGGCGAGTTCAAGTTGCCCGTCCACGCGGTCACCCGCGGCGTTCATGATTTCAAACTCTACGACGAGTGGTATTATCACATGCGTTTCCAAGCGAAGATGGAGGGTGTCACCCCGATTCTAACCGCACTGCCGCCGCCGGAGACACTGCTCCGCAAGGATGGCCCCCATTCAGGAAATCCGGAGGTCCGCGCCGCCGTGCTGGAGCGCAAGGAGTCGCAGCACGTGATGTGGATTTACGATCGTCCCGCGGCGGTGGGTGCCGGGCGTTCTTTTGGTTTTACCGGCGGTCATTTTCACAAGAACTGGCAGCACGACGACCAGCGCCGTGTGGTCCTAAATGCCATTGCCTGGATTTCCGGCATCGAGATTCCGGAAAAGGGCGTGCCTTCCGCGACGCCCACCGACGAGGAAATGGCGGCGAATCTCGACCGGAAGTGATCCGGGGTTCAGAACAAAATTTGCGCCAGCACGGTCAGGGCCGCCACGAACGCCAGGTTCAGGACCAGTCCCACGCGCAACATGGTGCGTTGCGGGATGCGGCCGGTGGCGAAGACGATCGCGTTCGGCGGCGTGCCCACCGGCATCATGAAACCGGTGGAGGCGGCGATGGTCATCGGCAGGATCAGCTCGGCGGGGACGATGCCGAGCTCGCCCGAAATCGAGAAAAAGATCGGCACCATCAGCGCGGCCAGCGCGGTGTTGCTGGTGAGTTCGGTTAGGAAAATGGTGAAGAAGATCACCGCGCCGATGAGCAGCGGCACCGGCCAGCCGCCGACCCAGCCCGAGAACACGCGCGCCATGAACAGGCTCGCTCCGGTCTGGCCGATGATCGCGCTCAGCGTGATCCCGCCGCCGAAGAGTATCAGCACGCCCCAGTCGGTGCCCTTGTCGATTTGCGGCCATCGCACCACGCCGCTCGCCACCAGCGCGAGCACCGCGCCGAGTGCCACCAGCGTGTCGAAGGAGCCTTTCACGCCCAGCAATTTCGCCAGCGGCTCGCTGAAGATCCAGCAGGCGGCGGTCATTGCGAAAATCCCCAGCGTCACCACCCGCTGGCGGTTGAACTTGAAATCGGCCTCCGCCAGCTCGGGCATCCGGATTTGCTCCGGCCTGCACGTCCATTTCAGAATCACGACCAATAGCGGCATCAGGAGCACCACCGCCGGGACGCCGAATTTCAGCCACTCCATGAAGCCGATCCCCAGCTTCGCCGCGGCGATGCCGTTCGGCGGGCTGCCGACGAGCGTGCCGATGCCGCCCACGCTGGCGGCGTAGGCCACGCCTAACAACAGATAGATCGAGTTGCGCGAAGTTGCGGCTCCGTCCGGCTGCCCGCGGAGGATGCCGAGGGCCAGCGGCAGCATCATCGCGGTGGTGGCGGTGTTGCTCACCCACATCGAGAGCGCGGCCGTGGTGCCGAATAACAGATAGGAAACCCGCAGGAAATCGCCTTTGCCCGCGAGCACGATGCGGTGGGCGATCCAGCGGTCCAGTCCCTGGCCCGACAGCGCGGAGGCCATCGCGAAGCCGCCGAAGAACAGGAAAATGAGCGGATCCGAGAACCCCGCGAGCGAGCCCTTCACATTCATCAGCCCGAAACCGCACGCCAGCACCGGAACCAACAGCGCCGTGATCGCCAGCGGCAGGGCTTCCGTGAGCCAGAGAAAGCCGATGCAGGCGAAAATGCCGAGGCCGATCCGGACCGTCACCGGATCCAGTTCCTTCAGCGCGCTGTCTTGAGGATCCAGTTTCAAGCCGAACCCGATTCCGGCTAACAAGAGCAACGCCACCAGGAAGAGACCGAAGCTTTTCCGCCAGACTCCGGGTTCCCGGCTTGAGGATTCAGGTTCATCGAACATGTGCGGCATTTCTGACGCATCCGATCGGTTCCGGCAATCAAAAGGGACCGCTGGAAAGACAGAAGACAGAAGACAGCAAGACACAAGACACAAGACACAAGACACAAGACACAAGACACAAGACACAAGACACAAGA
>CAYXZE010000033.1:0-14044 GCA_964469395.1 uncultured Luteolibacter sp. | reverse complement strand
GTTGATCGCAAGCGGATGCTCCGGTAAATCCAATGAAGCGACAATCAAGGCTCAGGGTGGATATGAAGTCCGAATCACGGCAGACACAAGCTGGGAATATCAAAGGTCCTTCTTTTGCGAGCTTTGGCTGAATGGCAAACAGTTGAAAGGCCCCCGATTTTTCGATGTTTCCGAAGGAGTCGAATACAAGTTGGTTGAAGCGAGGGACAATGCCGGATTCAAGATTATGGATGCTTCGACCCAGCGGGTGCTGATCCTGGTCAATCGCAAGACCGGAGATTCCTGGCCATGGGCGGGCGACCAAGAAATGCCCCAAGAAACTGACGAGAGAAAATCCAGACTCGAATCCCTGTTCAAAGATGCGGAAGCGGGAGCGTTCTAACGGATCATAAACAACTCAATCTCATTTCATGATCATTTTCCCGCCGGGCCGGAGCCGGCTCACTTGCCGTAGATTTTCACCGCGCGCAGGTGCAGTGCTGTCGGTGTTTCGTTGAAGGTCTCCAACCGCAGATAGCGGGCCTCGATGCCCTTGATCCAAGCGCCGCTGACCATGGCTCCCGGTTCGGCGAGCCATTGGGTCTCGCCCTTGGTGGCGGCCCAGGCCTTGGTCCAGGTTTGGCCGTCGTCGGAAAAGGAAAGGGTGAGCGTATTGGCGCGGTCCTCGTAGCCCTTGCGGTTGAGGATGGCGATTTTATCGATGGCGAGGCGCTTTTTCAGATCGATGACGATGTAGGGGTTTTTCTCGTTTTCGGTGTGGAAGGCGAACTCGCCGCGGCTGCCGTTTTTCAGCAAGGTGTCCTTTTCCTTGCTGTGCTGGCCGATCAGGGAGGAGGCGGTGTAGGTGGCGTCGAGGCCGATTTGTTTGAGTCCGTCCAAGGCGGCTTCCGTCACCTCGGGGGTGCCGGTGACGCGGGTGACCGGTTGGTCGAAGGTGAGCTTGACCAGGGTGACGGGATGGTCGCCGCGGTCCTTGGGAAGCTGGATGCGGAGGCGGTCGCCGGATTGCGTGACTTGCACGGGGTTGCCGGCGAGGGTGGCGGAGGAAACGAGGGTTTCGTTCAACTTGGGCAGGGTGACGGTGTCCGGGGCATTGGGCAGGACATGGAGATAGACGGTCTTGTCGCGGAAGGTCGCGCCGCCCCATTTGCCATTCTTGAAGGGGCCGCCGCGGGTGGAGTAGATGCTTTCGCCGTATTGTTTCATCCAGCCGCCGACCTTGCGGAGCAGGTCCGCCTGGCGTGGCTCGATGGTGCCGTCGGGCATCGGGCCGACGTTGAGGAGCAGGTTGCCGTCGCCGGTGGCGCAACTGACGAGGCGCGCGATGACATCGTTGAATCCCAGCATGTGGGCGCCGGGCCGATAGGACCAGTAGTGGCCCACGAGGGTGAGGCAGGATTCCCAGGGGCGGTCGGTCTGATAGCCGCCGATCGTGTGCTCGGGGGTGTCGAAATCTCCTTCCAGTCCCGCGCGGTTTGTTTCCACGTAGAATGAGCAGCGGTTGTTGGTGAGGATCTGCGGCTGGAGCGTGCGGATTTGTTTCAGGAACTTGTCGGCATGCCAGAATTTGTAGGAATCGCCGACGCCGAAGCTGTCCCACCAGATCAGGTCGATCTTGCCGTAATTTGATAACAGCTCGTCGATCTGGGTGGTCATGAACTTTTCGTATTTCGAATTGTCACCCACGCCGTAGTCGGGGTGTGTCCAGTCGCGCGGAGAATAATACCAGCCGAGGCGCATTTTCGAGGCGTGGCAGGCGTCCGCCAGATCGCGGAGGATGTCACCCCTGCCGTTTTTGTAAGGCGTGTTGGCGATGCTGAAGTCGCGGGCCTTGGTCGGCCACATCGAGAATCCCTCGTGGTGCTTGGAGGTGAAAACCATGTATTTCATGCCCGCGTCCTCGGCGAGTTTCACCCATTCCCTGGCGTCGTATTTCGTGGGGTTGAACTCTTTGTAATAGGCATCATAGACGGGATCGACGGTGGGGCCGACGGGGCCGCCTTTGTTTCCGGGGGCTTCCAGCGGGCGATTCGCCTTGCGATCCCAGCCGATTTCCCTGCCGCCCACGCTGCTGGGGCTCCAGTGGATGAACATGCCGAAGCGGCCGTCACGCCACCATTTCAGGCGGTTTGCCGTTTCCTCGGGAGTTTCCGCGTGCAGGGACGGGGCGATGGCGCCGGAGGCGAGGGCGAGCAAGGTGAGGAGCGGGCGCAATTTCATGTCAGGCGGGGAGTTGGGATCATCCGGTTGGTTGTTTTGATCGGGTATCGCTGCAAGGGGCGGCGGTGGTCATGGAGCCGGCGTCTGCTTTGTGCTGTTAGATCCGGTGTCCGGGGCGCATTGTTTGGAATAGTTGTCCGGGGCAAGCGCGGGGATGAGCTGCACGATGGCGGAACCGTCGCCGGAGATGGGGGTGATTTGGAAGCGCACGCTGTATTTGCCGTCGAGGTCCGGGGCTTTTACCAGATAGAGACTGCGCGCGTCCTTGTAAACCGAGGACTGGAAGGGGTGGCGGTCGGTAGCCACGACCACGCCGTCCTTGAGCAGCTCCACGGCATCGATGCGGAAGCGCTCGTCGCCGGTTCCCTGGCCGATGAAGAATTCCTGAACGCCGGGGTGGCGGAGTTTTCCATCCAGCGGGAATTCCATGACGCCCTTGTTCGCGGCGAGATCGCCGGGTTTCCATGAGCCGATGTTGATGGCGAGTGATTCCGGCTCGTGGAAATAGTTGATTTTCATCGCATCAAGGCGCTGGCGATGCGTGTCCAGACGGCGGATGAATCCGGGCCAGTCGAGTTGTTCGCGGGGCGTCCACAGGGTCTCGCCCATGGCGCAGGAGCGCGGGAACATCATGAGGAACATGTGGTCCGGACCGCCGACGCGCTCGGACCACAGGCAGCCCTGGCCGCCGATCACGCGCTCTCTCTCGGCTCCGGTGAGCGCGGCGAGGCCGGGGTGGAAGAAGTAAACGTGATTCAGATAGGAGGCGTTCGCGCTGTAGGCGGGGGGATTTTTCTTCGAGCGGGAATTCGGATGATCGTAGTAGATTTGGGGAGTGGGGCAGAAGATGACGTTCCGGCCGGCCTTGGCCGCGGCGATGCCCGGCTCCATGCCGCGCCAGGACATGATCGTCAGGGCGGGATCGACCTTGGATTTGAACGCCTCGTCCCAGGCGATGCAGGATTTGCCGTTCTTTTTGGCGATGGCGATCACGCGGTTGAGGAAATAGACCTCAAGCTCGTGGGTGTTCTTGAGGTTTTCGCGCTGCATCGCGGCGAGGCACTGCTCGTCCGTTTTCCAGCCGCCGCCGCCCACTTCGTCCGCGCCGATATGGACCTGCGGGCTGTTAGGAAACTGTGCGGCGATGTCTTTCATGACGGCCTCGATGAACTTGTAGGTCGCGTCCGCGCCGATGTTCATGGTGCCGGTGGGGTGTCCCTTGTCGTTGAGGATGCTGATTTCCGGATAGGCCCGGCAACTGGCGCTGCTGTGGCCGGGCATGTCGATTTCCGGAAGGATGGTGATGGCGAGTCTGGCGGCGTGCTCGACGACTTCGCGGATGTCCTCGCGGGTGTAGGCGGGGCCTTTTTCCGTTAGTTTCGGATAGCCTTCGATCGGCAGGCGCCAGCCCTGGTCATCGGTGAGGTGCCAGTGGAAAATGTTGAGCTTGGAGGCGGCGAGACCGTCGAGCAGTTTGAGGATGGTGTCCTTGTCCTGGAATTTCCGGGAAACATCCAGCATCGAGCCGCGCCAGGCGAATTGCGGGGCGTCCGAGATGGTGAGCGCGGGCAGGGTCAGGGTTTTGAACTGGCCGGGGCCATAGACGGCGGGGGGCATCAGTTGCAATAACGTCTCGCCTCCGCGGGCGATTCCGGCGGGGCTGGCGGCGCGGATGGAAACGCCTTTTCCGGTGACTTGGAGGCGGTAGGCTTCTTTGGAAATCTGGGGATTCGGCACCACTTCCAGGGTCAGCGTGCCGTTTTTTACGATGGGAAGTTTCCAGCCCGTGCCACGGCGCAGACGCTCGACGAAGTGCTTGCCGATTTCCCCGCTGGCGGGGTCCAGGCTGACCGAAGTTTGTTCGTCCAGCACCAATGAACCGGCCTCCATGGTGATGGATTCGGGCAGCGGCGTGAGGCTCAAGGTGGAAGCCGGGGCGGTCTCGGCCGCGGCTGAAAGCACCAGCAGCGCGGAGATGGATGAGATGAGCGATGGGAATTTCATGAATGAAAACGGTTCGGCAAGCCGCGTCGCGCGGATGCGTGGCCGCTTTACGGGCGTTGGGCCGGGGATGTTTCAAAAAAATGACGGGTGGCAGAAACAGGAGGGGCGGAGGGGCTTGGAATCGTTGGAAATTCAAATCGCCAGCGGTTTTCCGGCTGATTATAGTCCCGGGAAATTCTCATGGACGGTATTATTATTCTGTTGGTGTTGTTCTTACTCTGGCTGGTGATCGCGCCCATCATCGCGATGGTGAAGGCGGGAGACGCCAGGCAGGCCGCCCGCGATGCCGGTGATCGGTTGGCGGCCGCGCTCACTCGGTTGCAGGTGCTGGAAAATGAATTGCGCCAGCTCAAACGAGGGCCGGAAGAGTCGCCGCCCGCCGTGGCTCGGCGGCAGGAAGAGATCGAGGACGCGTGCGTGCGCCAGTGGCTGCGCGAACGCGAGGTCGTGGTGAAGCCGGTGGACGCTCCGGTGCTGCCACCGGCATTGCCGTGGCCCTTGCCGCCGGAAGAGTCGATAGAAAGCCCGGCTCCGGTGACTTCATTCGATTCACAGGACTCCGGTGCTCCCGCGGAAATCGAGGAAATCGCGGAGACCAAGGAACCGTTCTCGCTGGAACAATTCATGGGCGTGAAGCTCTTCGCCTGGTTGGGCGGGGTGGCGATGTTCTTCGGCGTCGTGTTCTTCGTGAAATATGCGTTTGAAAACAACCTGATCCCGCCGTCGATGCGGATCGCGCTCGGTTTCCTGACCGGGACGGGATTGCTGATCGGCGGCATGGTCACCCACCGGATCGAGCGCTACCGGGTGCTGGCGCAGGCGTTTTGCGCGACGGGCGTGCTGATCCTCTACGGCGTGAGCTTCGCGGCACACGCGGTCTATCATTTCGCGCTGTTCGGCCCGGTGCAGACTTTCGGGCTGATGGCGCTCATCACGCTCGCCGCGTTCCTGCTCGCGGTGCGGCTCAACGCGCTGGTGGTCGCGGTGCTCGGGATGCTCGGCGGATTTCTAACACCGGTTCTGCTGTCCACCGGTCAGGACCAGGTGCTCGGGCTGTTCGGATACATCGCGCTGCTGGACATCGGCCTGCTGGCGGTTTCCCGCCACGGTCGCTGGCGCTTCCTGGCAGGCGCGGCGGCGGTCGGCACCGCGCTGATGCAGATGGGTTGGTATCACAAGTTTTTCCGCGCCGGTTATTATTTCGAGGGCTCGATGACGCTGGTGCCGATGGGGATCCTGTTGTTTTTCATCGCCCTGTTCCTCGCGGGTGGCTGGCTTTTCAGAAAACGGGCGGACCGCCAGGCGGCGGGCCCGGTGCTGGGGTTGGCCGCGGTGGCGATGTGGTTCGCCGCACTGATGTTGAGTTTCCCGCAAGTGGGCGAACGCTATTTCCTGCTCTACGGGTTCCTGTTGCTCGTCAATCTCGCGGTCATCGCGGTGGTGGCGGCGCGGCCGCGGTGGGGAGCCGCCCAAGCGGTCGCGGCGGGCCTGACATTCCTGCATCTCGCCTGCTGGACGGGCGGCTACCTGACGGATGGAAATCTAACGGGCGGACTCGCGCTCTATCTGGTCTTCGGCGCGCTGCACGCCGTGGTGCCGGTGGTTCTGCAACGCCGGATGCCAGGATGCGGCGCGGTGATTCCACTGCGAGCCGGGCCGTGGATCGCTCCACTGATCCTGCTGATGATGACGCTGCCGTTGCTTCACCTGCCCTCGGCGCCGATGGTTCTCTGGGTCGCGATCCTGCTGGTCGATCTGTTGGTCATCGGTCTGGCGCTTGCAACCGCCGCGCTGGTTCCGGTGCTGGTGTCGCTCGTTCTGACCATGTTCCTCGCGGCTTTGTGGCTGCTCAAGGTTCCGGCGCGTGCGGACGAGCTGATGCCGCTGCTGGGAGTGGTCACCGGTTTCTCCGCGGTGTTCGCGATCGCCGGGCGATGGCTGTTCCGCGACCTGCCGATGGGCGGCGGCGGAGCGATCCGCGCGATGTCGGCGGCCAGAGTGCTGCCGGTCGCGTCGGCCGCGTTGCCCTTCGTGCTGCTGATTCTCGCGTTGTTGAAACTTCCCGTGGCGAATCCGTCGCCGGTGTTCGTGGTCGTGTTGTTGATGTCCGCCTTTCTATCAGGACTCGCGCTCCTCGGGAAACAAGGGCCGCTGGTGCTCGCCGCATTGGCGGGAACGCTCGCGGTGGAAGGCGTCTGGCATCTGCTGCATTTCCAACCCGCTTCCCCCGTCACCGGACTGGCTTGGTATCTCGGATTTTACGCGCTGTTTTTCGCGCTGCCCTTTGTTTTCCGCAAGGCCTGCGCGGACGAGTCCGCGCCGTGGATTGCCGGCGCGCTCTCGGGCGTCGGCCATTTCCTGCTGGTCCACAGTCTGGTGAAACAGGCGTTTCCGAATAACATGATGGGGCTGGTTCCCGCGGCATTCGCCATCCCCGCGCTCATCGGCCTGGCGGCGATCGTCCGCAAGTTTCCGGCGATGGATGAAAAGCAGCGCGGCCGGATCGCGTGGTTCGGCGGCGTGGCGTTGTTTTTCATCACCCTGGTTTTCCCGATCCAGTTCGAGCGGCAATGGATCACCGTGAGCTGGGCGATCGAGGGGGCTTTGCTGTTATGGCTGTTCCGGCGGGTGGCGCATCCCGGATTGCAATTTACCGGACTCGCGTTGCTGGCGGTTGCCTTCATCCGCCTGACGCTGAATCCGGCGGTGTTCTTCGACTATCCCCGCAGCGGCACCGCCATCCTCAACTGGCACCTGTATGCCTACGGACTGGTGGCGGCGGCGCAATTTTCCGGCGCGGGCTGGTTCACCGACCCGGCCGGCCGGTGGACCACGGTGAACCCGCGTGGCGTCTTGCAGGCGCTTGGCGGCGTGCTGTTGTTCCTGCTGCTCAACATCGAGATCGCCGACTATTTCACCGCCCCCGGCGACCGCTGCGTCGCCTTCAGTTTCGGCGGGAATTTCGCCCGCGACATGACCTACAGCATCGCGTGGGGCTTGTTTTCGCTGGGGCTGCTGGGCATCGGTTTCCGGCGCGGCTCGAAACACGCGCGCTTCGCCGGCACCGGTCTGCTGGTCGCCACCCTGCTCAAGGTTTTCCTCCACGATCTCTCACAGATCCAGAACGTGTTCCGCATCGGCGCGCTGGTGGGCGTGGCGGTGATCGCGTTCGTCGCGTCGTTTCTCTATCAACGGTTCTTCGACCGCTCCAAGACATCATGAAACCGCTCGTAGTTCGTGGGGTTGGTGAAGAAGCTCGCGGGAGAGCCGAAACGCGTGGTCCCCGAGCCTGCGGAAGTCTCGCCCGTGAACCGGCGGTGATCTTGCAACCGCGATAAGGAGGGTCGGACTTCGGTCGACCCGGGTTGACGGAACGTCAACCCTCCTTAAAGTCACTCCTCCACCGGCAGGAACTCCGGCAAGCTGCCCGCGGCGGCCAGGCGCGGGTTGGCTTCCCAGGTTTCCCGGTTGCCGGTGATGCGCGCGCCCATCCGTTGGAGGTAGTCTCCCGAATACGCATTTTCCAGCGTGATGGTCCGGAGGTGGTCGCTTTTCGCCGTGGTGTCGATGATCCAGGAAAATTTCAGGCGGCTGTCCACCATGCCTTTTTTGCTGCCCCAGACGCGGGATTCCGGGAAACGCAGATCGCCGAGCCAGGCACCTTTCGCGTGGGGGCGGGCGAGCCACCAACCGTCGCAGCGGCGGGCGAGCGTTTGGGTTTCGCGCATGGATTGGACTTTGCCGAGCGCGCCGCCGCCTTTCGGATAGACCGTCCAGCGCACCGGCGCGGACTTGCTGTCAAGCACGCTGCGGTAGCCCGCCCAGAGTTCGTCACCCCGGTCCACGACCGAGCGCCACAGCAGGAAATTGAACGGGGTGGGGGATTCCATCCGGCGCTGGTATTTCGTCCCGCGGCGGGCGAGATCCGCATCGAAGCCGGCGGATGCCGCGAATTTCATGCCCACGGCGAGCAGCGCGTAGCCTGCGGCGAGGCCCAGCCCCCACAGATGGATTTTCCGGCGCTTGGAGGGCGGCGCGGGTTTCTTGGAACGGGATTTTTTCACCACCGGCTCCTTGAGTAAAGCCAGCCGAATCACCGTGACGACGAGCGGCACGGTGAACAGGATTTCGATCGGGTTGAGGAAGTTGAACGCCACCCGCTTGTCCAAAAACGGCCACAGCACCGCCGCGCCCTCCACCGTGCAGCAATCCACGAACCCATGCACCCACCACACCGCGAACACGAACGCCCCGGCCTGCGCCTTGCTGATTTTTTCCCGCTTCCAAAGCTTTTCCAGACCATGGGCGATTCCCCACGAGCCGAGCGCCATGCCTAACAGTGAATGGCCCGGCCCCCGCCGCCACGCCAGCTCCCGCGCCGTGTCCACCAGAGGAAGCGTGGAAACAAACCCATCCAGCAGCTCCGGCAGGATCCCGAACAGCGCGCCCCACGCGAGCGCCCGCTTGCCCAGCAGCCTGCCCATCATCAACTCTCCAACTATTGCGCCCAGCGCTGCCTGCGTGATCCAATCCACGGCGCAACCATGGAGGAAAATCCGGGGACGGGAACTGAAAATTTGGGAGGGAAATATGGAGGGTTGAACTTCGGTCAACCCGGTCCGACGGAACATCGACCCTCCATAGGACCGCGATGACGGCAATATGAGGCTGGCAACGTCCGGACGGGGAGGTGATGCTGCGGAATCGCCACCGTGTCCGACCTTTTCACCACTCCCGCCGCCCTGCCCGGCAAGCCCAACCCCGCCGAACCGCTGGCGGCGCGGATGCGTCCCCGTGCGCTGGATGAAGTGGCGGGCCAGCAACACATTCTGGCACCGGAGAAATTGCTGCGGCGGGCGATCGAGTCCGACCGGTTCACGTCGTTGATTTTCTACGGCCCGCCGGGAACCGGGAAAACCACGCTCGCCAGCGTGATTGCGCGGACCACCGGTTCGCGGTTCGAGTCGCTCAACGGCGTGGAATCGAACGTCGCGGAAATCCGGGCGAAGATCGACCAGGCCCGGACCTGGCGCGATCTGCGCGGTGAAACGACGATTTTGTTCATCGACGAAATCCACCGTTTCAACAAAGCCCAGCAGGACGTGCTGCTGCCACACATCGAGCGGGGCGTGGTCCGGTTCATCGGCGCGACCACGCACAATCCGTATTTCCACGTCAACTCGCCGCTGGTTTCGCGGTCGCAGATTTTCCAGTTAGAGCCGGTGCCCGTAGAGGACATCATCGGTGTCCTCGGGCGCGCCTTGGCGGATGAGGAGCGGGGACTTGGAAATTTCCCGGTGGTCGCGGACCCCGAGGCACTGCGCCATCTATCGGAAAAATCCGATGGCGATGTGAGGAAGGCCCTGAGCGCGCTGGAGCTGGCCGTTCTAACGACTCCCGAAGACGATGGCGCGGTGCGTTTGACGATGGCCGTGGCGGAGGAATCCATCCAGCGCAAGGCGGTGGTTTATGATGCGGATGGAGACGCGCATTACGACACGATTTCCGCCTTCATCAAGTCGATCCGCGGCAGCGATCCGGACGCCGCGCTCTACTGGCTGGCGAAAATGCTGCATGCCGGGGAAGACCCGCGGTTCATTTCGCGGCGTCTGGTGATTTCCGCATCCGAGGACATCGGGCTGGCGGATTCCAACGCGCTGCGGGTGGCGCTGGACGCGCACGGGGCGTTCGAATTCATCGGCATGCCGGAAGGGCGGATTCCGCTCGCCCATGCCACGGTCTATCTGGCGACCGCGCCGAAATCCAACACCGCCTACGCCGCGCTCGGCCGGGCGATGGATGATGTGCAAAACGGCCGCACGCTCGCCGTGCCGGTGCATTTGCGGTCGAAGACCCGCAAGAAACTCGCGGCGGCCTCGGGCGAGTCCGAGGAGGCGATGAAATACCTGTATTCCCACGATTTCCAAGGAGCCTATGTCCCGCAGGCCTATTTGCCGGAAGGGAAAATTTACTACCAGCCGGGCGATCAGGGGATGGAGAAGCGCATCCGGGAGCGGCTGGATTTCTGGCGGAGCCAAATGGAGGGAAATGGCTGACCCCCATGGAAAATTCCTCGCTATTTTCTGGCGAATTGTCCCAAAGCGACCAATCCTGTATTGATCTTGTCAAAGCGTTCGCGTCATCCTTGGCAAGGTCACTCAATAGCAATATCGCCAAAAACTGATGTCTGCCACTCACCAATATCGCATCACGAAGTTTGACCCCGCGAATCGTGATTCGGCCGGATACTACATCGCGGATGATTGGTATCTGCATTCTCAGATCGGGGAGAGTTTCGGCGGCGTTCTACTGACAGAGGATGAGTATTTACGGGTGGAGTCAGCCTACATTGCCACGGCAATGGACTTTTACCGCGAAGCGGGGCTGCCGGATATTTTTGCCGTTGGCGTTGGGGATCACAAGATGAAGGGAGTGCCGACCGAAGGGAGTTTGATTCCGGCAGACGGGCTGCCCATACTGTGCAGAGCAATGCTCCGAGAGGAGTATTGGTGTAGGATCGAGGGCGACGCCTTCTTCATTCATTTCGGATGGGACTTTAATATGTATCTGGGGGCTCTGACACTTTGTGAGCGCACTTTGGGTCACGCTAGATCGCGCGGGCTTTTTCCTGAGCTATTTATCTCACCTTACCATCCTGAAGATGAATAGCTCTTCGTCATCTCCCAACATCAATCCAAGGGCGAACACGTCGTGGTTGGCAATGGCGGATAAGCTCCCTTGTTCGCTTCGCTCTGTGAGTCCTGTGCCGCCGTGCCGCCACATCTAACGCGTGTACTGCCGCATCCACGCTTACGGTCATTTATCTGTTCGTGGCTTTCTGGCAGCCGTCTCTTCGCTCTCTGGTAGGTTTGATGGCACCTGTCGCGTTCATTGCTTCGATGTGTTGGGAGCTTTTTCAGGCGGTCGAGGACATTCGCGGAATACGCGCTGATCCGGAGCTTTCTGAGACTCAGCAGCGCGTGGTTGCCACCATCTCTGCCATCGCGTTGTCGATGATTTGTTTGCCGGCGTTTATTGTCGCTGGCATCAGTGCATTCAGAATCACCGGACATGCGGGTTAACCATCCAAAACGAGGTTGCCCTGCGGCATTCCTTCCCGCAGGCGGAGAAATTCACGCGCAGTCCGGTTTTCGGATTGCCTCGGAGGGGGTTCGGGAGACGATGCGTCCGTATGGCGTATTCGGCAGACCGGGCATTTGAATTGATCTCATCCGCGCATGAGCGCGGGCGGCTGGCCCATGCCTTCCTCATCAGCGGCGCGCATGGCAGCGGGAAGGAAAACCTGGCCGCGCGGATGATCCAGCTCGTCAACGGCGGCGCGGAATCCGGCGGGTTCGATTTGTTCGGCGAGCCGGTGGTGGTGGAAACTCCGGCACTCGACGAATTGGAAAGCGGCTGGGTGCGGATCATCCGTCCGCGCATGAAGTCCCGCCGCATCGGCGTGGATGAAATCCGCGACCTTGAACAAACGCTGCATCTCGCCGCACCCGGCGGGGCGTGCAAGATCGGCGTGATCACCGAGGTGGACCGCATGAACGACCAGGCGGCGAACGCGTTTTTGAAAACCCTCGAAGAACCGCCGCAAAACACGCTTCTCCTGCTGCTCACCGCCAATCCGCAGCGCCTGCTGCCCACCATTCTCTCCCGCTGCGTGCGCCTGCCGTTGTTAGGCGGACGCGCGCTGCTGGCGAATGGCGGGGCCGAGTTGGTCGCTGCGCTGAATGCCGCCGCCGCACGCGGTTTCGGCACGCCGGTGGCCGCGCTGCATTTGAAATCCGCCTTCGCCTCGTTCCTTTCGGAATTCCGCGCGGAGGCCGATGCCGCCGCCAAGGCTGCGGAAAAGGAGGAGGTGGCCACCTATCGCGATGGCACGGATGGCCGCTGGCTGAAAGAGCGGGAGGATTTTCACAAAGCCGCCGCCGAGGCCGAATACCTCGACGCTCGGAACCGCCTGTTCGACGTGCTCATGGCGTGGATGGCGGATCTTCTGCGGATGAAGGTGAACGGCAGCGGCCTGGATTTCCCCGAGTCCGCGCCGGACTTGCGCCACATCGCCGAAGCGGAAACCGAAGGCCGCCTGCTCAAGCGCATGGAAGCGCTCGACTCGCTCCGCCGCACGCTGGAGACGAACGCCTTCGAGCCGCTGGCGATCGAGGTGGGATTTTTGAAGGCGTTCGGGTGAATCCTTGGAGTGCGTTGGGAAGCGGAGCGCCACAACGCTTTGGATGAACCCGTCGCCCGCGCGCCTCGCTCCAGTCCACCGTTTCATCCAAAGCGGTGCCGCCGCTGCGCTATGTCACCGCAGTCCAAGGGGCTAACGACTCACCACCACCCAGCCCGAGCCAACCGCTCCGGCGAGGGCCAGCCAATCGTAAGGCGAAGGCCGCATGAGTTGGCCGTTGTCGCTCAGGAAAACGACCAGCCCGCAGAAGCCGACGGCCATCCAGAGCATTGCGGCGCGGCTGAGTTTTTCCTTCAGCCAAATGGCGGCGATGACCGAGGCGAAGATCGGATAGGTCAGGTTGATGATGCATCGTTTTTCATAAGGAGCACCAGAACCCGCGCCGGGTGTGGAAGGCAGAGTAACACGGGATTCAAAACCCTTATCTGTGTACATCTGCGAAATCTGTGGTTCAATTTCCCTCTTCAGCGTCAACACATTACAAAAGTGTTACTCGGGAGATTTGTGTCCGCTGCATACATCATGATGTATGTCATGATGGGGCATTGTCAAACCGGAGTCTCCCGCGCACTTCGGACACACGCCGAAAAACTCCAGCTCGTGATAGAGATTCCGGAAACCGGTTTTTTCGCGGATTTCGTCCTCAAGTTGATGGACGGGGCAGGGGGCTTTGATCGGCTCGATGCTGCCGCAGCTGGTGCAGATCAGGTAGTCGCTGTGTTTTCCCGGGACCAGCAGGGTGAAATAGGCCGCGCGCTCATGCAGGCCCAACCGCCGCACCACGCCGTGTTCGGTGAGGCGCTGCAAGAGGCGGAAGACGGTGGCCTTGTCGCACTGGTCGGTGAGGCGCTCGGAGGCGGCGAGTTCGGAGAGGGTCATCGGCCGTTCGTTTTCCAGCAGCGTGCTCACCAGTTCCTCAAGGGCCTTGGTGCGGCGGAGGCCGACCGTGCGGCAGCGCTCGATGGTTTCTTGGACGACGGGATTCATGTGAGGGGAAAGTAGGATGGGGGTGGATTTAAAACAAGCTGCTCTGCGGATCTTCGGGGCGCGACGGCGGCTGGGGCGCGCCGATTTTCTCATAGGCGGCGGGCAGGGCGATCCGGCCGCGCGGGGTGCGCATCAGGAAACCCTGCATGATGAGGAACGGTTCGTGGACTTCCTCCAGCGTCGCCGCGTCCTCGCCCACGGCGACTGCCAGCGAGTTCAGGCCGACCGGGCCGCCGTTGAATTTGTAAATCAGGACTTCTAACAAGCGCTTGTCCATTTCGTCCAGGCCCTGCGAGTCGATCTCGATCATCGCCAGCGCGGCGTCCGCGATTTTTCCGTCGATGAAGCCCTCGCCCCGGACCTGCGCGTAGTCGCGGACCCAGCGCAGCAGCGCGTTCGCGACGCGCGGGGTGCCGCGGGAGCGCGAGGCGACTTCGAGCGCGCCGGCGTGTTCGATCGGCACGTCGAGCAAGCCGGCCGAGCGTTCGATGATTTGGGCCAGTTCGTCGTGGGTGTAGTAGTCCAGTCGGTTCGCCAGGCCGAAGCGCGAGCGCAGCGGGGCGGTGAGCATGCCCGAGCGGGTGGTCGCGCCGACCAGGGTGAATTTCGGCAGATTGATCTGGATCGACC
>CAYXZE010000032.1:0-14171 GCA_964469395.1 uncultured Luteolibacter sp. | reverse complement strand
TTGCAGAGCGCCACCACGTTTCCGCACCCGTTTTGGGTGCCGCACGTTGAATGATGCGGTTTTTATCGTGCACACTGCTGTGCGAATCCTGCTCCCGTTTGGGCACATGATTTCCCAGGCTCCGTGGATGATGGCGGCATGCTTGGCTACCAACATCAATGTAACTTGAAGAGCGCGAAGGAATACTTCGAACAGCATCTTGCGGTCGGTGAGTATTACAGCGAAGGGCAGATCGTGGCCGGCGAATGGATGGGCGAAGGAGCACGCTTGCTCTCCCTAACTGGCGCTGTGAATTCCGCTCAGTTTCTCGCGCTCTGCGACAATCTCAATCCGACCACCGGAGGAAAATTGACCGTCCGCACGAAGACGATACGGAAAGTCGTGAATGACGACAACTCAGTGAGTGAAGTGGCGAATCGCCGAGTGTTCTACGACTTCACGATTTCACCGCCGAAGTCGGTTTCAATCCTCGCGCTTGCGAATGGGGATGAGCGGATCATTGCCGCCCACGATGAGGCGGTGCGCGTGATGATGCGCGAATTGGAAAGTTTCGCTTCCACACGAGTCCGGGCGAATAAGAAGGACGAAAATCGCACTACCAGCAATGTGGTCACGGCGGTCTTCCGTCACGACTGTTCGAGGGCGCTCGATCCACACCTGCATTCCCATTGCATCGTGTTCAACGCCACCTTCGATACGAAGGAGAACCGTTGGAAAGCATTGCAGAACCAGGAAATGCTCAATGCCCGGAAGTATGCCGAAAACGTATATTACCACGAGCTGACCCGAACCCTACGCAGCTACGGCTACGGAATCGAAAACAAGGCGCGCGGAGATTTTGAAGTGATCGGTGTGCCGGAATCGCTGTCCCGAACATTCAGCAAGCGCCATACGCAAATCGACGAGCAGACCCGCGCATTGCTGGAATCCAACCCGGAATTGAACGGGCGGAACATGGCTGCGGTGAGGGAACATGTCGCGCATCGCCGCCGTCCGCGGAAAGCGACGCATATCCCCCTTGACGCTCTCCGCCGCGACTGGCGGCGACAGATGAGCGACGACGATGCGGAAATTTTGCAACAGCTCAAGGACGGTGCGAATGGAGAAAATCCGGTGCCATCGGTGATGGACGAGGAAGCCGCGTTGCGTTGGGCGGAGGAGCATGTTTTCGACCGTAAAACTCTGGTTAGGGAACATGAGTTATGGTGCTTCGCTTTGGAACGCGGGCGCGGCGAGACGTTTACTCTCGAAGCGCTTCACGCGGCGACGGAACGGGCCGATTACATCCGCGACCAGGACAAAGACCGGCGCTTGACGATACTCCCGGTTTTGGAACGAGAATGGGACATTGTATGCCTCGCCAGCGAGGGCAAAAATGCATGCTCTTCTCTCGTCCCTGAATGGAAAGGAGACGCCGCACTGAGTGCCGAGCAACTCACTGCTGCGCGACACATACTGGAGTCCGACGATTTCATCATCCTGTTCCGTGGTAAGGCCGGAACTGGCAAAAGCTTCACCTTGCGGGCGGTCCACGATGCGCTGAATGCGCACGGCCGCTCCGTCGAAGTGCTCGCCCCTCAGCGGCAGCAAGTGGCGGGACTGGCGAAAGATGGCATGGAGATCGCGCAAACTGTCAGTGCATTTCTGACACGACAGAGAATGAAAACAGGAGCCGTCATCATCGTCGATGAAGCCGGACAAATCGGAGGGAAAGATATGCTCGCATTGCTCTCCTTTGTGCAAAAGCACAAGGGCCGGGTGATCCTTTCCGGCGACACCGGCCAGCATGGGGCCGTTCAGGTTACCAATGCGATGGATGCCATTGAGCAATACGGGCATCTGCCCGTCGCCGAGCTGAAGGAAATCCTGCGGCAGGATCCGGCCCGCGCTCGCAATAAGGCTGAACGGAAATCGATCACTGAACATCGGCAGGCGGTGACAGAGGCATCCGAGGGTGACATCACCGCTTCCTTCGACCGATTGGACAAGATCGGTGCCGTGGTGGAATGCACCCCTTTCGACCAGCATGAGAAACTCTGCCAGCACTATTTGGAGCTGGTGAAGCCCGGGCAATCCACACTGATCGTATCCCCGACCTGGGATGAAATTCACCGCGTCAATGACGAGGTGCGGCGGAGTTTGCAGGTCGCCGGATTGATCGGCAAGGAGGAGTGGCAGGTCGCCACCCATCAGGCGCTCGATCTGAGCGACGCGCAAAAGCGCGATGTCCGATACTACGGAGAGAATACCGTCATCGTCTTCAACCAGAAGGCGCGGGGCGCGCCAAAAGGTGCCACCGCCACGCTGGTCGCCATCACCGACGAAAGCATTATCGTCGAGGCCGCCGGAAAAATCCGCGACGTCCCGTTCCGGCACGCGGGCAAGCTGACCGTCTGCCAGACCCAGCAACTCCAGCTTTCGCGTGGCGACAAGCTTCAGCTCAAAGCCAATGCCAATGCAATCGACGGCAAGCGACTCATGAACGGCGAACTCGTCACCGTGAAGCGAGTGAAAGCCGATGGCAGCATCCGGCTGGATGACGGCCGCATCCTGCCGCCGGAATACCGGCAATTCGTCCGTGGCTACGCCGTCACGTCCTACGCCTCGCAAGGCAAGACGGTGGACTACGTTCTCTTTTCGGACTCCTGCATCAAGGCGGCAACGAATGCCCAGCAATGGTACGTGACCATTTCGCGGGGTCGCCGGGGCGTGAAAATTTTCACCACGGACAAGGAACAGTTGCGGAAGAACGTGACGGCGTCCGGCAAGCAAGATCTGGCGCTCGATCTGGTGCATGGCAACGCGGAAGCAATCGTAGCATCGCGCCACAAACGCCGTTTCTACGGCCACCCAACACTGCAATCCCTGATCCAGAGCATCAACCAAAGCTATCAGTCCTTCAAGGCCCACCGCGAGCGGGCCATACACCTACAAAAAATCAACCCATCCATAAAACCATGATCCGATCAGACGACTACTCATCAGGCCCGGAAAACCGCCCGGGCATCCGCGCCGAAAAATGCTGGCACCGCGAACCGGGTGCCCAGACGATTCGGCTGGAAACGCAAAGCAACGGGAAATTTCTGTTTCCCTACCACCACTTGGTGTTCGCCCATCTTGCGGACGCCGGCGACGGGAGCGAAGCGCTCATCTTGGGCTTTCCCTCCCATCAAGTGACCATCCAAGGAAAGCGGCTGACTCCGCTCCTGAAAGCCTTGGAGGATTTCTCGGCAGCATGGGTGCGCGTGGTTCCGCTACGCTACTCGGCGATAGCACCGGAGGGTGTCGCCGTGGTGACGGGAATCACGATCCGCTTGATCGAAAAGAGTGAAGAGGAAGGTTGATGGAGATTGAGGATACTTGGGGCGAGTAAAGATTGCCGTCGGGCGAATCCGAGCCTATGACCTCTCCATGTCTCACAATCTTGCTCAAGAAAAGCGAGGCGAATATCAGGCTCGTTTCGGCAAGCCTTACGATTCCAGTCTCTATCCCTCGCCAGAGTTGACCCTTCCGATCGCAAGGCATTGATCGCTTCCATCAAAGTCTGCGATGCCCACGCCCGCCAGATGGATATTCAATACCAAATCCAAAGCCTTCCCAAAGCGGGTGACGCAGTGATTCTGGACAAAGATCATTCGGATCTTCCCGTTGATCACGAGCATCAGGCGGAGGTGATCCGGATCTGGAGCCCACATACCAAGTCGACTTCCTGAACATCGGGGGTTCAAGGGGATTCACCAACGAGCCGTAATTACTCCGCTGGCCGTGTCCACCGGCCTGTTAAAAAACCCAGGCTATCCGGTTGCATCCTGGGCGAGCATGTTCGAGAGCGTGGAGCGCCGAAACCCAACGGAATTCTGAATCGAGACCCGCCGACTGCCGCAAGCCACCTCCATCACCTTTTACCGTAAGCTCGACGAAGCGCGGGAAGCCATCGGCTTCACCGCGGGCGTCCGCAAGATCTGCCCGCCTACGCCGACACCTCACGCGGCGGACCGCCCGGCATCGACCCGGCGGTATATTCCGTGCCCTCCGTGGTTCCCGTTTGCCTTTCTAGCATCTGAACAGGGCATTTGGCTTGAGGGCAGCAATCGCTGAAATAGCGTCTCGAAGAGACATCTTCCGGTAGATTGAAAGCATTGATTATCAAAAGGTTGAAACTTC
The DNA here is from genome assembly GCA_964469395.1 of uncultured Luteolibacter sp. GTDB lineage: Bacteria > Verrucomicrobiota > Verrucomicrobiia > Verrucomicrobiales > Akkermansiaceae > Luteolibacter. The sequence goes on along the minus strand of CAYXZE010000032.1, from coordinate 10,007 downwards.
AAGCCAAACGCCCTGAGCATCTGAACGATTCAGGGAACACTTCCTTGACTGAGGGAGGATGAGTTATAATTCTAGGCTCGCCGTAGGAACACTATGACACGAAAAGCACTCATCATTGGCGCAGCATACGGGGATCCCCGGATACCGGGCGTTTACACCGATCTGACCGTCTGGTCGGCGTTCTTATGCTCCGATCTGGGAGGAGCTTGGCGAGATGAAGAAATCATTATCTTGCGGGACCCGGATCTTGACCAAGCCCGAAGGGCTGTTCGATCACTGGAGGGAAATGATTTTGGCTTCGTGATATTTTGTGGCCACGGTGAAGTTGTTCAGGGAGCGAAGCCTTGGCCGGAAACGGTGCTATCGTTTGGACGCCACGGTGATTTAACCGAAACTGAAATGAATCCAGGTACTCCGCGGTGCACACTTCTTCTCGATTGTTGTCGCAGACCCGCTGATGCGGAGGACGATCGAACCTACTTGACTGAAGAGAAATCGGCCTCGTTTTCCGCGCGCCAAAGCACGAGAGAACTTTTTGACAAAGCGATGGCGGCTGCGGAGAAAGGCTTGGTGAAAATCTACGCCGCCAGCGTTGGGGAATATGCCGATGACGATAAGTCGTTCTCAAAACAATTGATCCACCAAGCCAAGATCACGATGCAAACTTCCACAGGAGTTTTGGACCAATCCCTTGCTGTCGAGCTCACTGCGGAGGCAATGAAAACCACGTTGCCTCAGCAACACCCTGAGTATCGTGGTGGCCGCCGACTTCGACACTACCCTTTTGCCGTTGATGCTTAAGAAACGCTGCGCTCGGGGAATCATCTACCTGCGGGATTTTCGCGCCTGCCTGATATATGCCTTCCTCACCATATTTTCGCCTCGCAAGTTGGAGGCATTGCGTTCTGACAAAGCTCTGGCTCGGGACGTCCAACGAAGGTGGAACGGGCACTCGATCACAGTTTGGTGCCTCGTATACGAACGGGACGATTGGATGCGCTTTCGAGCCGCCCAACCTGATATTCTCGAAGGGCTAGAAGCACCTGATCCCACAAAGGGAGATTTTATCGTGTTTCTGGATTCCGGTTTCTCGATTGACTGGGTAACCGACCAAGGGACGGATCCACAAGCCGCCTCTCTAATTGCCAGTGCAGAGGCCTTGGCAGCGGCAGACTGTGATTTTCTGAAGCAATCGAAGCTACTTGAATTCCGCCTGCAGGTGGCTCAAGCGATTGTTTGCGCGTTACAAGGTGAGATCGAAGAAGGTCAGAAGCTCTTGAATCAAGCGAAGGGATATCTAGCCAAGCGAACCGTCGAACAATCCCGTGAGTGGACACTTCTTTCCCTTCTGCTCGTCGGATCAATCATTGCCACAGCCGCGAGCTTCTGGGGTAAATTCGCATTCGTCAACGGACTATCCGTTACGGCGTCCACCTCGATGATCGGGGGCTTTTCTGGAGCATTTGCATCAATGGCGGCTAGAACTGGCAAGGGATCTTGGGATGCTGCAGCAGGCTTTCTCCTCCACTTTCTGGAAGTGACGATGAGGCTTTTGGTTGGATCGGTCTTCGGACTCGTTGCGACCAGCTTGGCGGCCTCCTCGTTTGGCCCGGAACCATTTCAGACTCTGATTAAATCCTGGGAGGGCTGCGTGGTTATTGCCTTTGGTGCAGGCCTATTCGAGCACAGCATTCCGCGGATTTTATCCCATTACTCACGGGAGCAAGCCATTGGGGTTATTGACGAAAATGAAAAGAAGAGCGATACTCATTGAGTCTTCCGATGTTGCTGGATATACCGATCTTTCCGGCGCTCGTATCGATATCGAGAACTGGGCGGACTTCCTTCAGAGTCCCTTGGGAGGAGCTTGGGACTCAAACGAGATTACGAGACTTCATAAGCCGCCTTCCACGAGGGTTAGAACTCTAATCGAAAACGCTGCGGATGGATACTGCTTTGTAGCGTTCTCAGGGCATGGAACCGACGGGACAGTGGTGCTGAACGAGAATAGCACAAGATGCCCTCTATCCATTCTCACCCCACTGGGGGATCGGGGCACGATGATTATTGATGCTTGCCGCGGAGTGGAGACAGCGATGGATTTTAGCACGGTCCGAAAATCGGCTGCGATTCTTGCTGAACAGGCTCCAGTGGCCAAACATGCAAAGGAGGGAATGACCACAAATTTCTCGTCCCTAGCCGACGCGAAACTGAAGAACCTAGAGCGGACTTGGAGTGCCTCGCGTTTCAAAAGAGCAACGGGGGAATCTCCCGCCGGTATTGTTGCAATGCACTCGTGCGCATCTGGAGAAGAAGCGGACGAAGACCCTGCAAACGGTGGTATTTACACCTGCGCTCTTCTTGATGCCGCAGTGAAATTCCACTTCAAACTCGAAGGGCGAACTGGAATTTTGGATACTCGACAGGCTCACCAGTATGCGGTAGCTCTCATGCCTTCTCAACAAAATCCGGAGTATTTGCCGGATGGACTTGCTTTTCCGTTCGCCCTAAAGGTCGTGCCGTTGTTTGTAATTTGATCCCAAGCAGGACATCGTGGTACCCTGCAAAACTCTCATCGAAAAGCGTCCTCATCATTGGGGCCGGATCAATAGCGCGTGTTCGGCGTTCAGTAGAACATGTTGTTTTATTTTCGAAGGGCCGTATTTTCACGCAAGCAGCTGTGTAACAGTTGCGGCTGTTGGAGTAATTGGAGCAAACGGATCGGGAAATTCCACGCTCTTCAAAAGTGAATCGAATTGGTCTGGATCCTTTTCCTTGATTCGACGAAGAACAAAGTCGGCGACTTTGGAAATCTCCATCCGGTCGATTGGGGTCACGCCGCGATCGAAAGCTCCACCGAGATGCGAATATTCGTTGGTCAACCTTTGAACCATGACGCCCTGGCCGTCGTCAGCGAAAAATCGTTTGATTCGGGTATCGTTGTCCTTGTCGGGATCTGTTCCTCCGGGGTATTTGAAAAAGAGATACACCTCTAGGAATTTGCGCATGTTGTTTCCGAAATTGTAGAAACAGGCGTGTTCTTCTGGTATCGTGGACGCCGAAGAACAGAGGCAGATCTGTTCGAAGAGAAAGTTGAACTCCGTCACATAGTGGCGAAGGTATTTCGGCATAGGGGCAATGGTGCTGGCATGATGAGCCGAACTCACAACCAGATGCTCTCGTTCTGTGGATTTCTGCTTCGGCAGCCGTTTGAGCAGTTTCAAAAATTCGAGGTTGTGGGTGGAAATGAACAACTGCTTGCAGGAGAGAGGTGTTGTAGCCGCTCCAAAGAGGGTGCTGTGGATCAATGAGTAGACGAAGTAAATGTGGTTGTTGTCGAGACTGGAGATCGGGTCGTCAATGTAGATGATCAGCTCCTTGCCGGCGGCATCGATATCTTCGAGCTTGGCGATGAAGTAGCAGAAGGCGACGAGGCTACATTCGCCTTCGCTGAGGTTGAAGGCTTGTCCTGCTCCTCGCATGATCTTAAAAAGGAAATTTGTCCCCTCTTCCACCTCTTCTGCTTCGAGCCGAAGGCCGTCATGACCGAAGAAATTTTTCAGATAGTCATTCACCTTCTCTGCGCCTTTCTTCTCGTCGCGAAGACGCTTTTGTAGATCGTCGATTTCAGATTGGATCCTAGCCACTTCGGCGGATACATCGTCAGCCTCAATCTGGGCGACGGCGGCTTCTTCCTGTTTTTCGGCGATCGTTACGAGCTCAGCAGCGTAGCCGATGTCTGTCATGAACTGTGCGACCTCGGCGAGTCTTAACTCCTGCAGAGTGTTGTTCTGATCCCGGTCAAGAGTCCCCGTTCGGAGGTTGTTTTTCTTGATGACCGCGTTCAGAGCAGTAAATGCATCGGTGATGCCTTGGAAATTATCGGTGAACTTGGGGACGACGACATTGTTGAATATGTCTTTTCTGCGCTTTTGCAGGGCTGACTCAATGCTTTTTAGGCTATCCGCATAAAGTTTTAGCTGAGTAAAGACCGCAGAATATGCAGCCTCAGACTCTGTTTGGATATCGGAGTAGAATTTGCCTCGATTGGCATCGACGATCGAGCGGATGGCGTTCTTGTCATCGCTGATAATCGACACCATCTCGTCGATATCCGCCGCAATCTTTTCGGAAGCTTCATCGAAGTGAGCTTTCAGGTCCTGCCAGAACTGCTCCTTGAAGGATTCCCCACAGAAGCCGCAGGTCTTACGGCTTTGATTCAGTCCAATGCCGGACCTCACCCAGTCCTGGAGCAGCGAATTGGAGAGAAGATCCTCAATCGGCTTTTGTGGAGCCACCTCGCGTTGAAGGATTTCCGTGACCGCCGCCAGGGTAATCTTGGGCTCGAATTGTTCAATTTCGGGAATATCCGACAGTGCGGATTCCGCAAGAAGGGCGATCTTAGGAATTCGCTGTTCCTCCGTCATGGCAACGATCTCATCCTGTGTAATCGTCGTGATATCCTTCTTCAACTTGACGGCGTTGTAGTTAACATCGCGGTAGATCGGGTTGTGCTTGATGCCGTTTGGAGCCTTGTTGGCCTTCTCGGTCAGTTTGACTTCAAGTGCTTTTTCCCTGTTGGTAGCATCCCTCCAAAGTATACTGGCTTTCTCGACTTTCTCCAGTTGCTGGCCCTTGAGACCTGATTTGTCCATTTCCGAGCCGAGGACGGATCGGCGGTTTTCGATCTCGGTTTCGAGGGTGTTATTCTCGGATCCAATGATGGCGAAGGGACGGATGTTTCCATTGTGGTCTCTGAGGAAACCCAAATTATCGTCGACGAAATCCTTGTTGTAGACGCGGACGACATGTTGAGGTGCTTCAAGGTTTTCCTGAGTGATCTCACCGGAGTTGGTCTGGATTTTGAAATCCCCGTCTTCAAATCCACGTGGGAGAACACGTGTCTCAAGGCATCGAACGATCCGGGACAAGGTGGTCTTCCCAGAGTAATTGCGACCATAGATGATATTGATCGGCTTCAGATCGATGACATTATTACCACTGTCGCGGAGTTTAGATCTCCAGTCAAAATTGCTGAAACAGCCGAATTTTCTAATATCGATTCGCGTAATCATTGGGTTTACTAGGGGGAAAGTTCTTTAACATGAAACGCTCTTTTGAACAAGAGCGTTATAAAAGTCGCCAGCAAGATGGTGAAACGGAAAAAAAGCACTGCCGAGTGAGGTTAATCGATTCTAAAAGGAGCAGAAACCAAGTAAGAAGCTTTTGATTGGATGTGACAACTCATTCGAGAATCAAATCGACTTCGTCTCTTGCCTTTTTCGCCGCCCAACTTTCTGCGAGTCCTTTTGAGCGCTTGTTGCCACCCGGCGGCTTGCTTTTGAGCGCTGGTAAATTGTGTGGAAGTCCAAGCATAGAATCCAGCAGATCGTCTTCATTGTGAACAGCAGCGAGCTTGATGATCGCCAGAATGATCTTTCGGAAAACAACTCTCGATTTGGCATCAAGATCGAGTTCATCGATTAGGATCTCCCCCTCGGGACTGAGTGGATGTATTGTCCCGTCATCATGAATTTCTAGGCATCTGCCATAAGCATGGACAGTCGGATCTGGGATCGTTTTGGAACTCTTGTCTAAATTGCAGGTATGACAGGCGTAAACTAGGTTGTCGTAATCGGTAGCCAAGTCCGGTCGCAAAGCACGAGGCTCAAAATGGTCGATGTCGAAATGACCTTTGCATTGTCCCCATTGTTCGTGAATCAGGCAAAACACACAGCGGAAGCGGAATTCGTCACGCAGCCAATCCCGATACTGTCTATAATGCGCATACCCAACAGGGCCATGCTTCCGCACAAGCGGAATGTATGGGTAGCGGAACGGATCGGGCGAGCGCATTGGGATCATTCTTTTCCAACAGATTTCACACGACGGACGAGTTCGTCATAGATTTGCTTCGCCTCGGCAATGGGGGGAGGTGCCAGCAGGTCTCGCCGTGCTACACTGAGTCGTTTGAGCTCCAACAGCTCGACCAAATCTTCTGTTGACGCGGTGTGTGCAGCTTTCTTGAGTATCAACTCGGACTTGCGCACCGCTTTTGGCTCCCAATCCGCGAGCACAGTCAGCAATTCAGCCGCTGTGTTCAATCCCTCGAAACCTTTCGGAAAATAGCCGATTTGTTTGAATGGCACGCCTTTTCGCTCCTCTCCTGAAAAAAGAGTTAGCAACTTGCGCTCCAACTCCGGCGGCAGACCATAAAGCCGCATAACTTCTGCATCCACACGGAGGTGGAGCATGTAGAGCTCTTCTTCCGTTGGAACGGAAGTTTTGTTTTTCTTAGCGCCGGTTGATTTGAACAATGGCATTTCATCGTCATTGTCATCGGATTGAGCATCCGACCATCGATTGGCGGATTTCAGATAGTTCTTCGCTGTATTTTCCAACTCTCTGGCTTGATAGCGCGTAAGTTTTGGAACAGGAAGTTTTCGGAAGCTGCCGACCAAGTTGTCCCGCTTTGACAAGTGGCAATATGCAAAAGCATTAGCAATTGGAGAATTGAGAAGCGCCCACAGAACCGGTAACGAATAGTCCGACTTCGTCGGCCTCACGACAACGAAACGACTTGTTACAGGATGTCCAACTTCATCAATCAGCGACTTTAAGCGCCATGGCCCTCGGCTAACAGGAGCATAGTTCAATAACATCTGAGGTGCATAATCAACCCCTCTTACAGAGCGGTCAATCGCTTCTGGCGAAAGATTGATATAAGCAATATCGGGATGACAATGGGTGAGTTGGGATATCTTCCATCCTACATAACCAGGCTCACCATCTTTGAATGGCTCGGCAGCCTCTCGAATGAAGGTCCCGGCACCTTTATGAAAAAGCCCCTGTCCGAGTATCGCGATGTCATCAAGTGTTGAAAAACTGGCGTGATTGAGGTGATTCCATACTAATGGGCAATCGGGAATATACAGTGGCGAATTAGCATCAGCCAAAAGTGACGCTGTCTCAGCTTTCTCGGCTGAGTCCGTCTGTTGAGTCTCCGCAAAGATCGCCACGTTGCCTTCGCGAACGCGAAGAAAACTCACTCGATTTGAACGGCTGCGCACTCCCTTCTTAACCTTCCTTGCTATAATGACCGTTGATTCGGGGGTTCCATATTGGAAAACTTTATCAGCAAAAAGCAGCACCTCGCTAATTTCATAATTCTCCAGCAAGGTTCGTCTAACGTCTCTCGCCTGTTTGCTTTGGAGAATTCCTTGTGGACCGACGAATCCGATCACGCCACCTGCCGGAAGATTATGGACGATCCGGCTTAATGTCTCCGCCGCTTTGTTTTTTAACCAACCTGCGTGGGCGTCGGAGCCGAAGCTCTCGAACGGTGGATTGAGTAGGACGATGTTGGCCTTCCGGGTTTCACTCTCGATAATGTCGCTGGCAAACATGTCCGCATTCACCAGATCCCACCCATTCGGATTCGGGACATCCGCCAAAGTCAGGGCGAGGCGGGCAATTTCTTGGGAGAATGTATCCACATCCACGCCGTGAAGGCGTTTCCGGAGGTAGGTGTTTCTAGGTTCCGCGAAATCGCTCGGCCTCAATTCGTCCAACAAACGGAGAGCCGCCACCAAAAATCCAGCATGCCCGCAGGCAGGCTCGAAAACGAAACGCTCCTCCGCGGGCATTTCCGCAATCCAAGGCCTCAATTTCCCAAGGATATAATCGATCATCCACGGTGGCGTGCTGTGAGTGCCCAGTTTCTTGCGCGTTGCTTTGTTTATGAGCGTACTCTCGTAAACGTGCCCGAGAGCTTCAGCAGTCAGCAGTTCGAGTGACGCAAAGCGTTCGATCCGATTCGCTACGGAGGTGAGAGCTTTTTGCCGGTTTTTGGGAACGTGGATGGCCCCGGTGCCGTCGCTGCGGTAGTGTTTGGCGAGTCGTCCGAAAACATCATCGAAATTGGTCAGATCAATCCGTTTGAATCGATCAACGCGCTTGTCCCGGAGAGTTTTGGCAGCAAGAAGCCAGAATGGCGCTTGGATCAGCCATTCGGCTTTCCGTTCATCCGGGCGGCTTTCGGTAAGATTGATCCATCCAAGCGATCCCGCGAGCTCCTCCACACATTCCTCCAAAAGTTTGCCAAGACGGTCTCCAAGTTCTCGTTCAACGATGGGCAACAGGCCAGCATCCACGAAATCGAGTTGGCGTACGGATGGATCGCTTCTTCCCCAAGTCTTTGCACGATAGACAGCGTCAGGGTTGAACGCAGAGGCGTTTTTATGGAGATACGTTCCAAGTTGCTGGATTCGTCCTTGTTTCAGGGAATGGAGCTCGTTCTCTCCAATCCTGAAAATTTGCCATTCCTCGTTTACGACTTCGATCGCAAGAGGAGCACCGGTGGCCTTAGCCGTCGCAAAAGCACCCTGATTGCTCAGGCGGCTTTCAAACACTGCGAATGCAGCGGTCCTCAAGTCTTTTGGGAGTCGGGAATGGGCCACCAATGCAGCCTCGCCCAAACCACTCCACAACCCCACTGAAGCAGACATGAGATCAGCATGATATCCAATCTCTTGCAATCGGGCTTTGATTTCGGAGATGTGATTCAAAGAATGAGTTGAGAGGTTACTGTGGCAGGGAGCAAATCAAATCATCGGCAAAGCGGAAATCCAAAAATGGGAAAATCGAATTCAACGAGCAGCAGTCTCGGTCGGCAACCCCAAAGGGCGGATGAAGTAGTCGGTAGCGCGACGGGACATCCTTCAGATTTTTGCGGAAAAAACCATATAACTCACACGTATTTCAATGTTTTCGTGGGGAATGATTCGAAGATTCCCGAGAAGGAATGGTTTCCACCTGAAACTGTCTCGCCTCCCGAAGAAATCTGGTCAGGCCTCCTGGGATGGCGGCTTACTGCATCGCCGATCAGTCGCTCTCCCTCCGAGCGCAAGGCATTCAAGGTGCGTGGCTGGGACGAAAGAAGTCCGTTGCCACATTTTCAATTGCACTGGATCAACATGGACCGCAAGCGCTTTGCACCCACAAGGGAACGAAGGCCGAGCGGGAAGATGAGAGATTCGCGGCATGATGCAGTTGAACGATTACGAGTCCCTCAACCGTGAGGAGCGGCTCCGCCGGGTGTGCACCTTGCTCGCCAAGGCCGTAACCCTCGCGTGCATTCGCGAGCAAGCCGCCAATGGCGATGCAGCGCCGATACCCGCGGCTAGGAAGAATCCTGGCCCGGTGGTAACGGCGGAGGTCGAAAACAGGGACGACCTTCAATCGGGCGATTTGGCGCTTCTCCGGGAAATTCACCGCTGGGGAGAAATTTCTCCCCGCGATGCCTCTCTACTTTGGAGTGTTTCCCGCGCCACCACACAGCGGAGGCTCTCCCGGTTGGAACTTGCCGGATGGATCGCGAGACATGGCTCGACCTCGGCCACCCGTTACCGCCTTACCGAACAAGCATCCCCCCTCCTGAGTCAAGTGAGTCAAGCCATGCAGGCTCCCGACGCCCCGCAGGGCGGCCAGTGACGGCCAACCCTCCGCACGCTCCTGAGTCAAGCCGCCCCAACTTCAATGATCCCGCCGAACATATTTGGTCTTCATTTCCTCGAATGCCTCCCGCTGGCGGGCCAAGGGCAACTTGGCCATCGCCATCAATCGACGGACGGCAAACGACTTGATGACGACCGGAGAGGTCAGCGAGGCGAGGTATTCCTGAGCTTCCTCGGGAAGATTCAGCAAGGTGAACAACTGCGTGATACGAGCCTTACTAAGTCCTTCATTGCTAGCGATTTGAACTTTGGTGAGGCCAGTTTCGTTGTTCAGTCGTTCCTGCCAATCAAGCACCGTGCATATCGGGTGGCGCATAGCTGGACCACAACCGCTGCCCTCATGGTCGCATGCAGTGCTCGGGCTACTCGTCGTTTTCCAAGTAAACTGGAACGGCTCCGCCACAAAGGGAGCGAGGCGGTGCTGAGGCAGCGGCATCCCCAATATCAGCTTGATTCCGAAACTGGTTCGTAATTGGCCCACGTCCCCTCCGC
>CAYXZE010000031.1:0-14349 GCA_964469395.1 uncultured Luteolibacter sp. | reverse complement strand
CGCCGCCGGGGCTGGCGAGGATTTGATCCAATTCGCGAGGACCTGCGCCTGGCGCGAGTAGTCGATGGATTCCCCGAGAATCCGGGCGGTTTCCTGCGGGGCATGGAATCCCATGGAATTTTCCGCGTTCACGAAGTCCAACCGCCACTGCGCCTTGCGCTGGAGATCGAGCAGCGGCTTGAGCTGCTCCGGCTGGGCGGTGGCCTTGGCGGCGGTGATCGCGGTGAGCATGTCATCAAGGGCGACCCCGGCGCGGCCCATAAGTTCGTGAGTGCGGTTCTGGATGGCATCGACACGCGCGCGCAGCTCTTCTTCCGGATAAGGGTGGCAGGTCTGGCAGGAGCGGGAAATATTCAACAACGGACTCCGCACCCAGTGGTCGGAAACCTTCGTCGCGCCCTCCCGTTTGTATGGCATGTGGCAATCCGAGCAAGACACGCCGCTCCGCGCGTGAACGCCCTGGCTCCAGGTCTCGAATTCGGGATGTTGTGCCTTGAAGATCGGAGCACCGGTCTCGGCATGGGTGAAATCCTGAAACGGAGAACCGTCAGGAAATTTCTTCTTCTCGTAAAACGACTCGATTTGCTCGACCTTGAGTCCCTCCGCCCACGGGAAAAACAACTTTTCCTTCGGGCCGCAATAATACTCCACATGGCATTGCGCGCATGCGAACGAGCGCATTTCCTGCCGGCTCGCGTCCACGTTCGGATCGTATGGCACCTTCTTGTCCCCCTTCCGCCAACGCTCCACACTCGGCAAATGCGGGGTCGGTTCCTTGCTCGCCGCCAAGGCTTGAATGCCGAGAACAAAGCCGGGCCGCGTGACCCGCAGCGACATGGTGTCGGGGTCATGGCAATCCACGCAGGAAACCGGGTGAGCATCGCCCGTCTGGGCGGAATGATGACTGCCCGCCGGCGTGCCATCCGGCGTTTGCAACATCATCTCATAAGCATCCTTATAGGGAATGGTGCTCATTTTCTCGAAGCCCTTCATCACGGCATCCCACTCGAAACCTTTTGCGTCCGCCAAAGTCTTTCCGGACGCTTCCAAGCCGACGCGCCGCCACGTCGGAACCACCGATGCGTGACAATGGAGGCAGGCGCCGGGCTGGGGCCGCTCGGTAATCCTCTTGGTATGCTGCTGATCGTAAAGCATGTAGCCATGACCGCGGCGGTCGCGGAAATCCAAGGCGAACGCATAGCCGAGAAACATCCGCTTCAACCACGGATCCCGCTCGATGCGGGATTCCGGAATCTCCCCCTCGGAACCGCCGTAGCGGGTGTGCGTCGCGTCCACCGTGCGGCTGTAGGCATCGTGCTGGCGCGGCCAATTCTTGCTCCACTGAATGGGATCGGTTGTATTTTCCGTCACCTCGACGAGCCGGACATACGGGTTGAGCGCCTCGTTTTTTCGATGAAACATGGTCGTGAGCAGCCAGACGATGGCAAACGACGCCACGGCGGCACCGATCACGGTGAACATGACCCACTTGGTTTTCCAAACGCGTGGCTGTGGTTCGGTGGAATCTGATTTCATGGCGGTTATCGATTGGTTTTGTAAGACTCAGTAACGGCCACCGTGGCCGACGCCGCGGTGGCAATGAACGCATTGAAGGGAATTTTCACCCACCGTCCGGCTACCGGCGACCAGCTCGTGGACCAAGTCGCCATGGCAGCGGATACAGGCCTCCTGGAGAATCGCCGCGTTGCTCGGCTTGATCTGGATCGGTTCTTGAAAATCCATGAAAGTGAACCCCTTGGAATGCCAGAAACCGTTTTCCGCCTTGGCGAGATATTTGGGGACGAAATCATGCGGCAGGTGGCAATCGACACAGGCGGCGGCCTGGTGATGCCCGCCCTTTTGCCATGAATCATACTGCTCGCTCATCACATGACAGTTCGCACACGCCCGTGGATCCTTGGAAAAATAACTCAGGCCCTCGCCGTAATCGAAGGCAAAAATACCAAGCCCCGCCGCCAGACCGACGTATAGCGCGGCGGCGATGGCTAACGGACGTCGCGGAATCAATGGGATTGAAGACCAAATCTTCACGATGACCCGCACCCTACACCGGAAGGCGGGCACAAAGCAAGCAACCATTGCACGACGGATTCAACTGAAAGTGGCGGATCAGGACGGCAACTGTCCTCGTCCCCCTTTTCTCACCCTAAATGGGAAAATGACAAGGATGCTGACGGCGCGTTTTAACCACTGATTGCGCTGATTCTACTGAAAGAATTTGAAGTCAACCAATTCACCTTCAGGGCGAACTGCCGTTCTTTTCCAATCTCTTGAAAATCAGTTCCATCAGTGAAATCAGTGGTTGAAATCTTCCTCTTCAGCACCAGAACCCGCGCCGCGCCGGGTGTGGAAGGCGGAGTAACACGGGATTCAAAACCCTCTTATCTGTGTATATCTGCGAAATCTGTGGTTCAATTTCCCTCTTCAGCGTCAACACATTACAAAAGCGTTACTCGGGAGGCATTACTGCTTGGGGTAGAGACCCGATTTCTTATCCTCCTCTGAAAGGCTCTTCAGGAACGCTCCCGACTGCCAATCCTCCTCAGAGATCTTATCGGGAAACGGATATTCGAGTCCGATTTCATGAAAACCCCGATATCTGGTAAATGCTCTTGTGCATCCGAAGTCAGCGCATGGTTCATTCTTTTCATCATAAGCTCCAAAATAAAGTTTCTCGCCCTTCATGTAATAATCACCACATGAAGTGCGACCAACACCGCAAATTTTGAAATCAGGACCAAAGACAACGATGAAGTCATGCCCTCTGGCCGGCGGGGTGTCCCTCCCTGGTGGTGAAGACCGAACAAAAACCGCATGCGCAATGGTGTATGTCTTGTCAGCACGGTTGACTGTTCCCAGAAATTCCGTCCGTCGAAGATGATAAGAAGTGCCCCGCTCATCCTTCATCGAAGTAAGGCAATCAATATTCGAGGATTCGATCGCGGTTACGATCTTCAAAAATGTCTGGGGTTCAGCTAGAGCATCCCCGGAATCAGCCGCCATGCAGGCTCCGATTGTGAATGATACAAGAGCAACAAGAATCTTTATCGGGCTTGGTTTCTTGGCGAATACTAAAGGTGGGTCGAATACGGCGCTGAAGGCCACTTCTCCGGAATTTCCGTTCATGGGACGATTTTAAGCATCCAGAAGGATGCCGCCAAGCAAGAATCGCGGAGTGGTTGAGGAATGATTACATTCAGGGAATTCCTGCCATAACCAGAAACCGGATAACATCAAGAAGGAGAGCCGGACCAATTCCCAGCAACAACAATAACACGGCCAGCCCGCCAAGCATCAGCGAGTCAACCGCGCGCACCGGCGGAAATGTCGGAGCGATTTCCGTTTGACGGCACACCGCGAGCAGGATGCGGAGGTAATAGTAAAGACCGGCCGCGCTGTTGAGGGCGAGCAGGACGAGAAGCAGCCATAGTCCGGACTTCGCGCCCGCGGCGATAATCAGGAATTTCCCCCAGAAGCCGGCCGTCAGCGGCAGCCCGATCAAAGAGAGCATCACCACCCCCAACACGAATGCCAACCACGGCCGCGCCCATAACAGTCCATCGAATCGCCCGACAGACTCCGGCTCTCCGTCGCTACCGGACAAGGCTCCGATCAACCCGAAAGCAGCCAGTGTTGCCAGCACATAAGCCACGACATAAAAAGTAGCCGCCTCGATGCCCGCCGAGCCGCCTGCGAGAAAGGCCACGAGCACGTAGCCGAGATGGGCGATCGAACTATAGGCGAGAATCCGCTTGAGGTTGTCTTGCCGCAGCGCAAGCAGGTTGCCGACGGTCATCGAGGCCGCCGCCACCGTGGCGAAAACAATGAAAATCGATGTTTCCCGAAACTCCGCGAAGTCGCCAAGAAAACGGAATAACAGCGCGACCATCGCCCCCTTCGATACCGTCGCAACAAAGCCGCCAACAGGCGCGGGCGATCCCTGATAGATATCTGGCGTCCACCAGTGAAAAGGCACCACCGCGAGTTTGAAACCGATCCCCGCCAGCATCAGCACGATCCCCGCCGCGCTGGCGAGCTGATTCCCCGCCACTCCCGTGCCGATCCCGGCGGCAAGAGTTTTGAATTCCATCGTCCCCCATTCGGCATACAGCAGCGCCATGCCGAAAAGCAGGAAGGCCGACGACGCGGCGGCAAGGATCAGGTATTTCACCGCCGCCTCCATCGAAGTCGTTCGGCGGAACACATAACCGATCATCACATAGAGCGAGACGGATAACAGTTCGAGACCCAGGAAAAAACTGGCGAAGTGCGTGCTCGCCGCGATCACGCACGAACTCAGCGTCGCCAACACCAGCAACATATAATACTCCTCCGGCTTCAGATGGAATATCGACAAATAGCCATGTGAAAACACCGTCACCACCAAAGCCGCCACAACAATCAACCCGATGTAAAACAAAGCGAAACCATCAATCACCAGCAGCGTGCCAACCTCCGATGGAGCCACTCGGAAAAGCGAAACCACCGCGGCCACAAAACCCACCAATGTCACGCCAACCGCCGTCCCGTGCCCCTGATGAAACGCCGCCGCAAGCATCACCGCAATCGCCGTGCCACCGAGAATCATCAGCGGCAGCAGTGCCTGGAGCTCAGCCGCGCTCACAGCCCGCCTCCTTTCTCCAGCATCCGCTCGACCGCGCTCCCCGACATTTCAAACACCGGTTGCGGAGCCATGCCGAGCCACACAATGGCGATCGCCAACAAGATCATGACCGCCATTTCCAAACTCCCGAAATCGGCGATCCGCACCCGCGCCTCGCCGTGAAACGCACGCTGCACCAACCGCAGCGAATACACCGCCGAAGCAACCAGCGTCAGCGCGGCAAGAATCGTGAGCGGCGGATTGATTGGGAAGGATCCGGCCAGCACCAGAAACTCGCCGACGAAATTTCCCAACCCCGGCAACCCCAGCGATGCCAACGCGAACAACAAACCGAAAGCCGCCAGCTTCGGAGCCACCGCCCACAGCCCGCCCATTTTCCCGAGATCCCGCGTGTGCAGCCGATCCTGCAAGGCACCGGCAATGACAAACAAGGCACCGGTGCTCACGCCATGGCAAATCATCTGCATCAACACGCCCTGCACCGCCATGGCATTCCACGCGAAGACGCCTAACAAAACAAAACCCATGTGACTGACGCTGGTATAAGCGACCATCCGCTTGAAATCGCTCTGCGCGAAGGCGAGCACGGCGCCATACAGCACACCCGCCACGCCCAACCCCATCGCCACCGGCGCGAAATCCGCAGCAGTCTCGGGAAACAACGGCACCACGAATCGCACCAGACCGTAGGCCCCGGTCTTCAAAAGCAGCCCGGCCAGCAGCACACTTCCCGCAGTCGGCGCCTCGGTATGGGCGTCGGCCAGCCACGGGTGAAAGGGAAACGCCGGCAACTTCACCGCGAAGGCGAGGAAAAAACCGAGCATCAGCCAGAACCCCGTTTGTCCCCCGATCCCGTTCCCTAACAAATCATCATAACGAAACGTGTATTCTCCGGTCGCGCGGCCGTGCAGGACATGCAGCGCGACAATCGACACCAGCATCAACAGCCCGCTCGCCTGCGTGAAAAGGAAGAATTTCACCGCGGCATAGCTCCGGTGTTCGTGCCCCCAGATCGCGATCAACAGGAACATCGGGATCACCATCAGTTCCCAGAAAAAGAAAAACGCGAGAAGATCAAGCGCGAGAAAAACCCCGAGCGTGCCTGCAAGCACCCACAGCAGATTGAAATAGAAAAAACCAACCCGCCGGGTGATTCCATTCCACGACACCAGCACCGCGATGATTCCGAGGAATACAGTCAGTAAAACCAACGGAAAACTGAAGCCATCCACCGCCAGATAAAGCCTCACACCCGCCGCGGGAATCCACTCCCTGTCAAAACTCGCCACCCACCGGCCCTCCCCGCCTCCCTGCATCCACGCGGCCAGCGCCACCGCGCCATCCAACAACATCGCCACCAGCGCCGTCCACCGCGCCGCCATGGCGCTCCTCCGCCCCAACAGGCCGGCCAGCAGCCCGCCCGCGATCGGAATCAAAATGACCAGCAGAAGCATCATATCATAAAAACAATAATCAGCAGCGCGACCGTGCCGACGGAGATCCCCGCCGCATACCAGCGCAACCGGCCGTTCTGACCGTGGCTGAGCAGCAAGTGCGCGAAACGCGCGACGAGCGCGACAACATGATAGATCGAGTCGATGAAATCCTTGCGGTTCCACCCGGCCAGCGCCACCAGAGGTCTAACAATCAAACCATCATGGAGCGCGTCAAAACCCCACCCGGCGAGCCACCAGCGACGAACCGGCTCCGCCCGCGCGGCGAGCGATTTCGCCAGACGCGGTGCTTTCACATAAAGCCGCCAGGAAAGAGCCACACCGCTCAAAACGGTCGCGACCGCCACGATTTGAAGCCTCCATTCAACTCCCGCCGTTCCGGCCTCACCAGCCGGCGCGGGCAACACGTTTCCTAACATACCCGAGAAAACACGAACGCTCCCGAACCCATGCGGAGTTTCCAGAAAACCCGCAACCGTCGCAAGAAATGCCAGCACGCAGAGCGGCACGATCATGAGTTTCCCCGGCGCGTGACTGACGCCCGTCTTCGCCTCTCCGAAAAAAGTCACGAACACCATGCGCCCGGTGTAAAGCGCGGTGATGAAAGCGCCCGCGATTCCCGCCGCCCACAACAGCGGATGCCCCGCCGTCCAAACACTGCCTAGAATCAACTCCTTGCTGTAAAAACCGGAAGTCACCAAAGGCAAAGCCGCCAGCGACGCGGCACCGATGAGGAAAGTCCAAAAGACAGCGGGCAACCGCTTCCTCAGTCCGCCCATCCTGAACATGTCATGCTCGTGATCCAGCGCGTGAATCACCGCCCCGGCCGCAAGGAACAGCAATGCCTTGAAAAAAGCATGCGTCATGAAATGAAACATCGCCGCCGTCCACGCGCCGACTCCCAGCGCGAGAAACATATAACCGAGCTGGCTGATCGTCGAATACGCGAGCACCCGCTTGAGATCGCGCTGCACCAACGCGCTGCACCCGGCCATCAGCATCGTCGCCATGCCAATGACCGCGACCACCATCATCACCGCCGGCGCGAGCAGGAAAATCCCGTGCATCCGCGCGATCAGATAGACACCCGCCGTGACCATCGTCGCCGCATGGACCAGCGCGCTCACCGGCGTGGGTCCGGCCATGGCATCGGGCAGCCACGTTTGCAACGGCAGTTGCGCCGACTTCCCGACCGCGCCGCCGAGAATCAACGCCGCAGCCGTCACCGCGGCCGGATCGCCGCTCCGCCAGCCCTCCGCGGCAAGCCGCAGCACCTCCGTGATTTCCAGCGTGCCGAGTTCCCTGAACAGAAATAACAGCCCGACCAGCAGCGCCGTGTCACCGATCCGCGTCACCACGAAAGCCTTGCGCGCCGCCAGCCCGTTGGCCGGATCGCGATACCAGAAACCGATCAACAGATAACTGCACAGCCCGACGCCCTCCCACCCCAACAACAGAAGCGGCAGACTGTCCGCCAGCACCAGCACCAGCATCGCGCCGACAAAGAGATTGAGATACGCGAAAAATCGACTGAACCCCTCGTCCCCCGCCATGAAACCGACCGAATAGACATGAATCAGAAACGCCACACCGGTCACCACCAGCATCATCAACAGCGACAGCGCATCCAGATGCAAACCCACCGGCAGCGTGAGCCCGCCGACATCAAACCAAGTCCACAACTCCTGCCTGAATGGCTCGCCGTTTCCCGATAAAAAATCACAGCCAATTCCCAGCGACAACAACGCCGCCCCCCCGACCGACCCGCAACCCACAGCCGACACCAGCGCGCGCGGCATCCGAGATCCGCACAAAGCGAGGATCAGGAACCCGGCGAACGGCAGCGCCGGAACGAGCCATAGATAATGGAACATGGGTCAGTCAGGTCTATCAAATCGTAGTTTCGGCATATTCTCCAGTCACATTTTTCACCAACATCAAATCTCCCTTCCTACCCCCTCATCTCACTCACGACATCGGAATCCAGCGTCCGCTTCTGCCAGTAAACATGCAGGATCAGGGCAAGTCCCACCGCCACCTCGGCAGCCGCCATGGTCAGGATGAAAAGGAACATCACCTGCCCGTCCGCCTGCCCCCAGCGCGAACCGGCGGCGACGAAAGCGAGGCCGGCGGCGTTCAGCATCACCTCCACGGAGACCAGCATGAAAATCAGGTTGCGGCGCACAATCAGACCGGTGAGTCCGATCCCGAACAGGATCGCCGCAAGCGCCAATACGTGGTCGATGGGTATGGAGTTCATGGTTCTTCTCCTTTCATTTCACTTTGATACTCCCGCCGACGCAGGTGCGACGCACCGACCACCCCGGCCAACAGCAGAAACGCAGCCAGCTCAGCGGCAATCAAATAAGGACCGAACAACAACATGCCCACCGCCTTCGGCCCGATCTCCACGGTGCCCGTCACGGGAGTTTTCCCGATGTCGATGGCGGTGATCAAAAGCGCGCCTAAAAATCCCGCGAGCAATCCCGGTCCCAACCAGGCGCCGCGCGGTTGCCAGCCGCGCTCCGTGGCCTCCGCGTCCTTGCCGAGATTGAGCATCATCACGACGAACAGGAACAACACCAGAATCGCCCCCGCATAAATGATGACTTCCAGCGCCGCAACGAAAGGCGCGCCCAGAGTGAAGAACACCAGCGCCACCGCAAGCAGCGAGACTATCAGGTAGAGCAGTGCGTGAACTGCATTGCTCCGGGTAATGGTCAGCAAGGTGGCAATGATCGCAACCAAACCAGCGAGATAGAATAGAATGTTCATGGTGCCGGGGCGAAGAGATTTTTTAACCGCAGATGAACAGGATGAACGCAGATGGAATTGATGAAGACAGCGGAATACAGATGAATATCGCGATCCACCTTTCCCATTCCCATCTTTGATTTATCTGCGTTCATCCTGTTTATCTGTGGTTCAATTATATTTTCATGGCATCAGGTCTCTGGGATCAACCGGCGGCGATTCGTTTTCCGCCTCGCCCTTGTCCTTGCCGCCGATTGCCATGCCGGCGACCCGATAGAAATTGTAACCGTGGTATTTCCCCTCACCCGCGATCTGCAGATCCTCCTTTTCATAGACCAACTTCTGGCGGTCATACTCGGCCATCTCCACATCCGGCACGAGCTGGATGGCATAGGTCGGACAGGCTTCCTCGCAGAACCCGCAGTAAATGCAGCGGGAAAAGTTAATCCGGAAAGACTGTGCATAGCGCCGCCCGTTCAGATCCTCGGCCGCCTGCAGCGCGATGCAATCGACCGGACAGGCCACCGCGCAGAGATAGCAGCCCACGCAGCGCTCGCCGCCATCAGGATCGCGCGTCAACACGATGCGGCCGCGATAGCGCGGAGCAAGCCGGGCCTTTTCCTCCGGATACCGGATGGTCACGCTTTTCCGGAAAAGATGCCGGAAGACCAGGAACAAACTGCGGAAGTGACTGAGCATGGGCTTATTCGTTGGCAAGAATGAGTGCGCCGGTGACGACGATGTTCAGCAGCGTGAGCGGCAGCAGCACCTTCCACCCCCACGCCATGAACTGGTCATAGCGCGGCCGTGGCAGCGCGGCGCGGAACAGGATGAATAAAAACAGGAACACGCCGGTCTTCAGCGCGAACCACACGAGCGGCGGCAGCCACGGACCTTGCCAACCGCCGAAAAACAGCACCACCATCAGCGCCGAAACCAGCACGATGCCGATGTATTCGCCGACAAAAAACATCCCGAATTTCATCCCCGAATACTCCGCGTGATACCCGGCGACCAGTTCGCTCTCCGCCTCCGGCATGTCGAAGGGCGTGCGATGCGTTTCCGCCAGACCGACAATCATGAAAATGGCGAAACCGAGGAACTGCGGCACCACGAACCACATGTCCTTCTGCGCCTCGACGATTTCACGCAGGTTGAAACTACCGGCCAGCGCGACCACGCCCATCAGTGAAAGCCCCATGAAAACCTCGTAGCTGAACATCTGCGCGGACATCCGCAGCCCGCCCAACAACGGATATTTGCTGTTAGACGCCCACCCGGCGAGAACCAGGCTGTAAATGCCCATCGACGACATCGCCAGGAAGAACAACAACCCCACATCCAGATCCAGCACCGAGATCCCCGGCGCGAACGGCACCACCGCGAAGCTCAGCAGCGTGGTGACGAGAATGATCGCCGGCGCGATGACGAAGATCACCTTGTCGGAAAAGGGCGGAATCCAGTCTTCCTTGGTGAAAATCTTGATCATGTCCGCCGCCACGATGAACAGCCCGAACGGCCCCGCGCGGTTCGGGCCGAGGCGGTCCTGAAACGCCGCCAGCAAACGCCGCTCGGTCCAGATCATCAGCGCCGCCATGTTCAGCATCGTGAACAGGACCACAACGACGACGATGACCTGATGGAAGCTCATGTTAGATCATGATTGAACAGTCAGGCAGCATCCCGGCGGTTTCCGGAAAACCGCTGGAAAAACCGGCCACTCCATCGGGGAGCTCCGGCACGATCCGCAGCGGGAGACGGTAATCCGTCGTCCCGAGCGTGAAGGACACCTCGTCGCCGAGGTTCCGTTTGGCCGCCTCCGCGGCATTCAGCGCGAGGCAGGCTTGCGGGCAGCGTTCGGCAATCGCTGGCGCGAGGCGGCTGAGTTCTTCCGAACCGAAGATGTGGTGCAGCGGCACCGCGAGCAGGCCTTCCACGGACGATTCACCAACTGGTGCATACCAACCGGCTATTTCGTTAGATTCATGTAATTCGTCCCGAGTTCGCGCTTCAGCGTGCTCTTGCGGAAGACAAGCTGAAGCTTGAACTCCGGACCGTCGGAAGGCGGTCAGTCCAGCCCCCGGCACGCGAACCCCCGGCTCCCCGCCCCGGAGCGGACCGCCGACCTCCTGTTGGAAGCGGTTCAGCGCCTGCACCGAGTTCCATCCGGGAGACCAATAGCGGCTTAACAATTCCGGCGGCGGAGTTTCACCGCTGCCTTCCATGGTGAAGGAAAGCGGCGCGTCGGGATCATCCGGCGGCTTCGGCTCGTGCACGCTGAGATTCGCAAGCAGCGAGGTGCGGCCGCTGAAACGACGTGACGCGCGCGCCCATTTTCCCTCAACAGCGGCGGGCGCGGCATCTCTAACACCCGCCAGCGCCGGATGCTCCACCGCGAAATCCGCCAGCACTTCGTCAAGCCCGGCCCACGCCCCCGCTGGCAGATGCCCGGCGGCCACCATCAGATCGCGCAGCCAGCGCCAGCTTTCCCGCACTTCTCCGGCGGGAGCGATCACTTGAAAGAAACGCTGGGCGCGGCCCTCATAGTTGATGAAGGTGCCGTCGGACTCGGCGAAGCTTCCGCCCGGCAACACGGCGTGTGAGGCGCGACTGGTCGGAGTTTCAATGGAATCCAGCGTGATGACGTGCCGCGCGCCGCCGAGGATTTTCCCGGCGTCTTCACAGGAAAGCCTGCGGAAAAGATCGTTCTCCAGCACCAGGACCGTTTCCGCACCGGAAATCTCCGGGAACGGACCGCCACCTAACAACGCCACGCCGAGCGTGTTCGCCTCGGGCACCACCAGCGCCAGCACCGGCTCATCCCGCCCCAGCGCCTTCGCCACGTTCGCCGCCGCGCGCACGATGCCGATCCCACCCAAGCTGCCACCGGCGATCACCAGCGGATGTTTCGCTTTCCTCAAATCAGCCGCCACCTGCCTGACAAAATCCATTTCACTTTCGGAAAGTGATTCGACAGCGGGTGCCGTGGCATCCAGCTCGTGCGCGATGGCGAATCCGATCCGCGCGAGATCGCCGGGGGCGGCGAAATACTTGCGAGTCGCGATTTCATCCAGCTTGGTCGCCGTGACACCCGCCAGATAGAGCGGACCATGACGATGTTGGATCACGTCGCGCGCGCCGCGATCATTCCAGCGCGGAACTTTCAGCGCGTCCACATCCTCCATCGGCGCATTTCTAACCGCCTGCCGCACCGCCAGCGCCATTCGCGGCGCGGTGTTCGTGAGGTCTTCGCCCAGCACCAGCACCGCATCCGCCGCCGCGATTTCCTCGATGGTCGCAATCGACCCGCTAGAAACCACGTTGACAATCTCCGCGGCAACCGCCCCTTCCGCCTCACCCATGCCACTGAAAAATCGCTCCGCGCCGACCAACGTCCGCAACGCGTGATTCGCCTCCAGCGACGCCCGCGGCGAGCCGATTCCTATCAGCTTTTCCCGATCCGCCAGCAACGGCGCGAGACGCGCAATGATCTCGTCACGCGCCACGACCTCTCCGCCCATGCGTGGCTCGCGAATCCGCGACGGTTGATTCACGAATTCATAACCGAAGCGTCCGCGGTCACAGAGGAAATAACCGTTCAACTCGTGATGATAGCGGTTGAGAATCCGCCGCAGTTCCCCGGAACGCTCGCTGGCGATGGTGTTGCAACCCACACCGCAGTGCGCGCAAACCGACGGTGCGGAAACGAGATCCCATTTGCGGGTGAAATGACGTTTGAGCGTCTTGTCCGTAAAAACACCGGTCGGACAAACCTCCACCAGATTGCCGCTGAACTCGTTTTCCAACACGCCATCCTCGTGACGCCCGAAATAAACGTGATTGTGCGCGGCGAAAGCATCCAGGTCTTTTCCCCCGGCATAGTCCTTGTAAAACCGGACGCAGCGGTAGCACTGGATGCAGCGGTTCATCTCGTGATTGATGAACGGACCGAGCTGCTGGTTGCGATAAGTGCGTTTCTGAAACCGATAGTTCCGGCAGGAATGCCCCGTCATCACCGTCATGTCCTGCAAGTGACACTCGCCGCCCTCATCACAGACCGGGCAGTCGTGCGGGTGATTTGTCATCAACCACTCGATCACGCCCTCGCGGAACTCCCGCGCCTCGGGATCGTCGATTGAAATACGCAGCCCGTCCGCCGCCGGCACCATGCAGGCCATCACGATCGTGCCCCGCGTATCGTTCTCATCCTTGAACTGCTTCACCGCGCACTGCCTGCAAGCCCCGACCGAGCCCAGCGCCGGATGCCAGCAGAAATACGGCAAATCGAACCCCAGCGACAACGCGACCTGCAACAGATTCCGCGAGGGATCCGCTGCGAAGATTTGATTATCGATCTGGATCATGGGTTTGGTGGAATGAACGAACCGCAAAGACACCGAGGTCATGTAGGAACGCGGAGATATTCTGATTTCTTGATTCTTGATTCTGGTCTCTTGCTTCTCAGTCCTTCCAAGGACATCGCTTCTCCCGGATGTGCCGTTCGAAATCCTCGGAAAAATACTTCAACGCGCTTTGCAATGGTTCCATCGCACCGGGAGCAAACGCGCAGAAGGTCCGGCCAGGACCTAACAATTTCGTGTGGCGGCGCAACATCTCAAGATCGCCCTCCTCCCCTTCCCCATCCTCCATCGCGCGCAGCGTTTTCTCGATCCACGGCAAACCATCGCGGCACGGCGTGCACCATCCGCACGACTCGCGGGCGAAGAACATTTCCAGATTGTGCACCATGCCGACCGGACAGGTGCGGTCATCGAGCACCACCATCGTGCCCGTGCCCAGGCGGCTGCCGGCCTTGGCGACCGAGTCGAAATCCAGCGCCACATCGAGATGTTCCTCCACCAGGAAATCCGTCGAAGCGCCGCCCGGAATCACGCCCCGGAAACGATAACCGTCGCGCATCCCTCCGGCGTGCTCCTCGACAATTTCCCGCAGCGGCGTGCCCATCGGCAATTCCCACAGCCCCGGACGCCTCACCCGGCCGCTCACTCCGTAAAGCTTGGTGCCGCCATCCTTTGATTTGCTGATCGACTGGAACCACGCCGCGCCACGGGCGATGATCGGCGGAATATTGCACAGCGTCTCGACGTTCTGGATGATCGTCGGCTTGCCCCACAACCCGACTTGCGGCGGAAACGGCGGCTTGGCCCGCGGCACCGCGCGCTTCCCCTCCAGCGCGTTGAGCAGGGCCGTTTCCTCGCCGCAGATGTAACGTCCGGCACTGCTGTGGATGAATATTTCCAACGGCCTCCCGCTGCCAAAAGCACTCCCGCCTAACAAACCATGTTCCCGCGCCTCACCGATCGCCCTCCTCAGCGCGCGTTCCGAACCCGTGTATTCCGCCCGCAGGAAAATGTAAGCCGTCTCCGCGCCGATCGCGTGCGCGGCGATCATCATGCCTTCGAGCAACTGATGGGGATTTCCCTCCATCAGATGGCGGTCCTTGAAAGTCCCCGGCTCCATCTCGTCGGCATTGCA
>CAYXZE010000030.1:0-14988 GCA_964469395.1 uncultured Luteolibacter sp. | reverse complement strand
GGGTGCATGTCATTCACACCGGGGAGTTCGCCGGGCCGGGGGAGACGTGTTCCGCGTCGGTGCCGCTGCCGGGTTACAAGGAGGTGCGGGTCGGATTGCCGGAGCCGTTCAGGTTGCGGACGCGGTGGCTGAAGAAGAGGCCGGATGCGATTTACGTGGCGACGGAAAGTCCATTGGGGAAATCCGCGCTGAAGGCGGCGAATGCGCTGGGGATTCCGGTGGCGAGCGGGTTTCACACGAATTTCCACCAATACATGGAGCAATACCGGATGGGCGGGGTGCAATCGGTGGCGATGGCTTATCTGAAACGCTTCCACCAGCGCGCGGACTGCACGCTGACGCCGTCGCGGGAGGTGGTGGAAAAGCTGCTGGCCGAGGGGTTCGAGAGCGTCTATCAGTTAGGGCGCGGCGTGGACACGGAGTTATACGCTCCGGGGAAGCGCTGCGAGGCGCTGCGCGGGCAGTGGGGGGCGAGTCCGGGCGCGCCGGTGGCGGTGATCGTCGGCCGGGTGGCGGTGGAGAAGAATCTCGATCTGGCGATGCTGGCCTTCGAGCGCATGCGGCAGGCGGTTCCCGACGTGCGGTGCGTGGTGGTGGGCGATGGCCCGCTGCGCGAGAAGCTGGAGGATAAATACCGCTGGGTCCACTTCGCGGGAGTCCGGACCGGCGAGGATCTGGCGAGACATTACGCCTCGGCGGACGTGCTGTTGTTTCCCAGCGAAACGGAGACTTTCGGTAATGTGTTGTTAGAATCGATGGCGAGCGGGCTGGTGACGGTGAGTTATGATTACGCCGCCGCCGCGCTGCACGTGAAGTCCGGTGAAAACGGCCTGAAGGCGGAGAAGGGCGATGCGGAGGGATTTTTGCAGCACGCCATCGACGCGCTTTCCCTGCATCCGGGGCACCGCCTGCGCATGGCGGCCCGCGAGGTGGCGGAGACGCTTGGCTGGGAGCGGGTGGTCGGTGAATTCGAATTCCGGCTGAAAACCATCGCCG
Source organism: uncultured Luteolibacter sp. (assembly GCA_964469395.1). Lineage (GTDB taxonomy): Bacteria > Verrucomicrobiota > Verrucomicrobiia > Verrucomicrobiales > Akkermansiaceae > Luteolibacter. The sequence continues at coordinate 13,992 of CAYXZE010000030.1, read as the reverse complement.
GGATCAAGCCGCCGGCGGCGCCGGTTCCGTGCAAGCTGGCGAAGCGGCCGAAGTATGAATGCAGGACCGTTTTTCTATCGGATATTCATCTCGGCACGCCGGACAGCAAGGCGAACGAGGTGGTGGAGTTCCTCAAGCATCTCCGCTGCGGGAAGCTGGTGCTCAATGGCGACATCATCGACGGCTGGGCGCTGAAGCGCGGCGGGAAATGGAGCGGCCGCCACAGCCGGGTGATCCGCAAGTTCATCAAGCTGATGGAGCGCGACGACACGGAGGTGATCTATCTGCGGGGAAATCACGACGACATTCTGGAGCGTTTCCTGCCGCTGGCGTTCGGCAGGCTGAGATTCACCAAGGAGCACATCCACACGACCCGGGCGGGGAAGCGCTATCTTGTCGTGCATGGAGACGGCTTCGACAGCGTTTCGACGAATCACCGCTGGCTCGCCTCGCTCGGCGCGGTGGGGTATGACTTTCTGCTCAAGGTGAACCGTTTCTACAACCTCTGGAGATCTTGGCGCGGCAAGGAGTATTTCTCGCTCAGCAAGCGGGTGAAGGCCAGGGTGAAGTCTGCTGTTAGTTTTGTGGATCGTTACGAGGAGCTGCTCCAGGGACTCGCGCGGCACAGGGAGTGCGACGGCATCATTTGCGGGCACATCCACACGCCGGAGGACAAGCAGGTGGGGGATATTCATTACCTGAACTCCGGCGACTGGGTGGAGAGCCTGACCGCCATCATCGAGCACAACGACGGGCGGATGGAGTTGGTGCGGTATGAGGAGTTTCTCAATTCATTGAGGGAGTCCGCGAGACGGGACGGGATGGCAAGCTGAAGCTTGAACTCCGGGCCGCCGAGGGGATTTCCGTCGCGTCCGGGGATTCGGGTGGTTTTTCCGGCAGGCGAGCTAACGGATTTTTCCCGCGTTCTCCGGCGGTCTTCGCGCTTGTTTAAAGGGGGGCTTCGAAGGGCGGCAGATCGATTTTCGCGACATCCTTGGCGGCCTTGACGATGGCGGCGTGCAGTTCGGGATTCCGGATCACGGTTTTTTCGTTCACCAGTTGGAGGGACTTGATGCCTTCATCGTGAAGCAATTGGAAGGGAACCCGCAGAAACACTTGATAGACCAGCAGTTGGCCTTCGACGCCGCCACCCTTGAGATTTTCAATCTGCGTCAGGATGGGACGTAGCAGGCAGCCTTTTTCCGGCGGGGCGTCGTCTGGAGTTTCCTCCGGTGCCGGCGGTGTCTCGGGTGCCGGTGCTGATGCCGGTGAGATGGATGACGTTGCTTGGGCGGGATTTGGTTTCAATACCCATGCCGTGCTGGCTTCGGAAACCTTTTGGGGTGCGATGCTGCCGAGACGGAGGGCGATGCCTTCCTTTGCCGGTGCGGCTTCGACCGGTTCGGGAGATTTTGCGGGTGGTTCCGCTGCGGCTGCTGCCGGAGCCGGGGTTGAAACTGGAGCGGGAGCCGGGGTTGAAGCGGGTGCGGGTGCCGAAATAGTAGGAGCCGGAGCTGGGGGCGGAGTTGAAACAGGGGCCGGAGCTGAAACAGGAGCTGGAGCTGAAACAGGAGCTGGAGCTGGGGCCGGAGCTGGAGCTGGAGCTGGAGCCGGTGTTGAAATTGGGGCGGTTTTGAGCAGGGAGACTGATGGTTGCCGGGATTCGTCGGATGGCGGCGCGGTTTTGGTGTCGCCGTTTGTCCGGGCTCTGGCGGCGGTGAAATCTTTCCAGGACATCAGATTCTGGCGCACCAGTTTTTTGGCGAGCAGTCGTGCGAGGGCTTCCTGAACCTGGGCCGCGTTCTGGCCGGTGATTTTTACCAGCTCGGCGGGTGAAGTGGCGTCGGTGACTTCGGCAAGCGCGGCGGCAACTGTCCAGACTTCGGCCGGAAAATCGAAGTCCTGAGCGTGCTTTTCGAAATCTTCGGCAAGCAGGTAACGGTCTGGAATGGCGTTGTTCATGATCATGGGGTGGGGAGTTAGGAGTTGAGGCCAACGAGCAGTTGGGCTGTGTGTTCGCGCCAGGTGAACGGCAGGCGCAGGATCAGGGGCGGCAGCACGAGGCTGCGTTCCAAGCTGCCGTCATTGGTGACAAGGGCGGGATGCACTTCCAGCCGTTTGCCAAAACGCGCGCGCGCGTTGGCGGCGACGGTGTGGGCAACCTCGCCGGCGATGTCGAGACGGTAGATTTCATCGCGGATGGGTTCGCACAGCATTTCCAGCAGGCCGTCGGTGACGGTTGCGGGGAGGCTCAGGCAAATCCAGCCGTTGAGGGGTCCCTCGACCTGGATGAAGCCGCTGTATTTGAAAAGCTCGGGCAATTTGAGCTCGATCGTGGAAGTGCCGAATACCGGCGTGGTGCCGGTGACGGTGGTAAAGCAATGGGAGACCAGTTTCACGAACACGGCGAGATCCGGCGCGGTGAGAACCGGGGGAGTCTTCATGGGCGTGGCGGGGTGTCGGTTTTGACGAGGGTGATCAGCACCCGTGAGGAATACGAATTCCACTCGATCGGGAGGATGTAGCACGGCGCTCCCTGGGCGGCCCGGACGGACTCGTTGGAGCCGGTGAGCAGGAAGGGGGTGGAAATCATGAAGCCTCCGCCGAGTTCTTCGCGGGCGTTGCCGGAGATGGTGTTGGTGATCTCGCCGACGAGTTCTCCGCAGAGGTGGTCGTTGAGTTCGTGTTCCCCTAGCAGAGGCAGGAGCGCGTGCAATTTGGCGCGGGGGGCGGTGTAGTAAATGTTGCCGCGATAGGTGCCGGAAATCCCGATGATCGCCGAGAAATCCAGCGCGATTTTTTCATCGTCATGGCCGAGGAACGGCGTGCCCAGGACTGCGGGTTGCTCCGTGGTCGTGGTGAAATAACGGATGATGCTGGCGGCGAAGATGTTGAGAATGGATTCTTCCATAGAGGTGAGGTGGGGGGTAAGGGGCGGATCAGTCGGACAAAACGTCTTCGATCGCCTCCTGTAGGCTTTCGACGGTGATCGGCTTGAGCAGGAATCCGGAGGCCCCCCGTTTCACCGCTTCCACGGCGGTGGCTTTGTCGGCCAGGGCGGAGACCACCAGGATGATGGCTTCCGCATTGATTTTCAGGATCAGGTCCACGGCGGTCAGTCCGTCCATGTCGGGCATGGTGATGTCCATGGTGACCACGTCGGGCCTGAAGCTTTTGAATTCCTCGACCGCGAGGCGGCCATTGCTGGCCAGGCGGATTTCGGAAAAACGGCTGGCGCTCAACGTGCGCTCGATGGCGCGCCGCATGATCAGGGAGTCGTCAACAATCAGTAACTTCATGAGGGTAAAAAGAGTCGGAATTCACAGAACTGCCCGGCTTCGCTGACCACTTCGATACAGCCGCCAGCGGTGTCCACGAATTTGGATTTCACGATGTCCATGCCCACTCCGCGTCCGGCGTGGAGATCGGCCTCCCCGGCGGTGGAGAAGCCGGACTGGAAGATGCACTGGACGACTTCCTCGATGCTGGCTTCCGAGTCGGCGGGCAGCATTCCGGATTCGATGCCTCTTTTGCGGATGCCTTCGATGTCCAATCCGCGTCCGTCGTCGCGGACGGCCAGGCCGAGGACGCCGGGAGACGGGGCTGGCAGGGCGTGGATGGAGAGCAGTGCGCTGGGCGACTTGCCGGCGGCTTCGCGCACGGCCGGGGTTTCGACGCCGTGGGCGACCGCATTGCGGGTGAGCTGGACGAGCACGTCTCGGATGAGGTCGGTGCGGCCGTGGGCGAAGGCGTGCAGCGCGAATTCGTCCACCGCGAGGCGGGCGGATTTTTCCTGGGCGATCGCCGAGGTTTCGACGAGTTGGCGGAGTTGCTCGGCCAAGGCGGAGGCGGGCACTTGCGAGGTGTTGACGACGGGCGCGGCGGCGGGAGGCGTGAGATTGCCCAGTTTGTTCCGCAGGTTTTGAAGGTCGTTGAGATCGCTGCGCAAGCCGGCCTGGGCGACCACGATCGAGAGGAAATCGTCGCCGGTGAGCGACTTGCGGGAGAGCAGGTCCTTGATTTTGCTTTCGAATTCGTGGGCGGTCTTCTGGAAGTATTCGAGTTTGATCAGGGCGGCGTTGCCATTGAGGTTGTGCACGCAGCGGAACACGGTTTCGAGGCGTCCGCGCAGGACATCGTGGCGTCCGCCGGAGGCGGCGAAGTCTTCGGCGCGGAGGGTGGAGTTGATCGTGTCCAGTTCTTCGGTGGCGAGCTTGATGTATTGTTCGAGATCCGCGCGCGGCACGTGGACGATGCTGAGCAGGATCTGCATTTCGCGCTCCTTGGTTTTCTCGGCTTCGCGAAGCTGGTGTTCCAGTTCGATTTGCTTGGTCACGTCCCGCAGGGCGACGAACAGGCGGTCCACCTTGCCATCCACCAGGATGCGGCGGAAGGAAAAGCCGAGATAACGGGTGATGAAGCCGCCGGCGGGATTGGGGAAATTCACCTCGACGTCGGTGAGGGGGTTGACGCTCAGCACGGTCTTTTCCTTGCGGGAGGCGTCGAACAGCAGGTCGAAGAAGTCCTTCGAGGTGTTGAACATTTTTTCCGACAAATACCGTTTGAGGATGGCATAAAGATTGGCTCCGGCGAGCGTTTCCTGGCGCAGGATCAACGGGGCCTCGCGCGAGTGATAGTCGCCGATGACGCCGTCGTGATTGATGAGGAACAGTCCTTCCTGGACCATGTCCATGATCCGGTCGGTCTCGGCCTTGGCGAAGCCCATGGATGAAAGCTCGCCGTAAGTTTCCTCCAGGGACTTCAGCGCGGCTTCGGCGAGCTGGCGTTGTTGGGCACCGCGCTGAATCAGGAAAATACTGGGGATGAGAAACAGGGCGGCGGAGGCGAGGCCGATGAGGATGGAGCGGGGGCCGTTGTCCTTGATGAGGAAAATCCCGACCAGCGAGCCGACGAAAACAAGACCCAGCAGGATATAGACACCGGTGAAAATGCGGGGGTTCGCCGTGGCGGCGGAGTCAAGCACGACAGGGCTGAGGGCTGGTTTAGCGCGATGATTCATGGACGCGGATTCATGCATAATTTAAAGGAATGTCACCAAGTTAATAATAAATTTCGCCCGGAAGCAGTTCGTTCTTGTCTGCTTTCCGTTCCTTTGTTTAACGGCCGGGGCTGCCGCGCGTTCGCCGGGCCTCCCGGGCAAGCTGCGGACGAGGTTGACCATCCGCGCTTTTTTCCGTCACGCTTTCCGCCATGAACCTCGCCCATTATCTCGACATGGATCCCCACCTTCTCCTCGGTTTGCTCAACACCGAGCTGAGGAATCATTGCGACTCTTTCGATGATCTGGTGAAAACCCACCATCTCGATCCCGAGGCGCTCGTCCGTAAAATGGCGGCGGCCGGCTACACTTACCAGCCGGGGCAGAACCAGTTCCGCTGATGCGGGGCGAAAAAAAATCGTAAAAAATTTCAAAAAACCGGTTGCGCGTCATCCATTCCGCGCTCTCTTTATTTCAGAGCCGGACGGACCAAGTCGAAATCGTAAAAGCCTGAAGAGGATAAGCCGATAAAGACTTGGAAAAAATCGCCCGGCTCACTTTTTTTCCCCAGCGCCCGCCACGGAGTTTTCCCGGCGGGCGTTTTTTGTGGTTTGTGGTCAAACGGGGCGGCACAGCACGAATGGCGTGACCACCAGGGCTTGGAATTCGGTCTCGCCGTTTTCCCACTGCGCGGTGTGAATCGCCTCGATTTTCACCAGATCGCCGGATTTCAACCACTCGGCCACCTGCCCGGTCCGGTTCTCGGAAATCGCCTCGCCCACGTCTTCCAGTTTCAAGCCGGGATCGACGAAATAGAGGCTGCCCTTGAGCGCGTGGGGCGCCAGATAGCTCCATGGCACCTGGCCGGTGTAGTTGGCGAGTTTTTCCCGGGTGCTTTCGGGATTGGGATTTTCAGGGAATGAGGCGTCGGCAGAGTCTAGGGAAATCACGGGGCGGAATGTGACAGGCGGAACGCGCTCCGCCAAGGGATGAATGGATGCTTACTTCGGAAGATTGATTTCCGGCGCGGCGGTCAGTTCGGTGCTTGTATCGAGATTTTTCAGTTTCACGGTGTAATTGAACAAGTCTTGATACGTGACAGGTTCCATGACGCGATTTTTTTTCGAGAGTTCTTCTGTTCGTCCGCAAGTTTGGCGTGTTTCGTGGGGCCGCACCATTTCCAAATGCACGCCGCTGAAATTATCGCCCTGCTTGTCGCCGCCGTGGCGGCGGGGGCGATCAATGCCGTGGCGGGCGGCGGGACGCTGGTGACGTTTCCGGTGCTGCTGTTGTTCGGGACCTCGCCGGTGGTCGCCAACGCCACCAGCACGGTGGCGCTCGTGCTCGGGACTGCGGGCAGCATTTTCGGTTACCGGCGGCATGTGGCGATGGTGAAATCGTGGCTGGCGCGATTTCTGCCTGTCAGCTTGTTAGGCGGGCTCGTCGGCAGCGTCCTGCTCACCCGGACCAGCAACGAGGTTTTCGGGAAGCTGGTGCCGTTTTTGATTTTGTTCGCGACGATCCTGTTTCTGGCGCAGGGCGCGTTCCGCCGGTTCGCGGGCGGGAATCTAACTGAAGCCGGGGGCGTCCGGTATCAGGGAGTCGCCCGGGCGGTGGTGTTCCAGTTCGCGGTGGCGGTGTATGGCGGTTACTTCGGCGCGGGCATCGGCATCCTCATGCTCGCCTCGCTGGGCTTCATCGGGCTGACGAACATTTATGAAATGAACGCCCTGAAGACGATCCTCGGGTCGCTGATCAATCTGGTGGCCGCCGTCTGGTTCGTGACGGCGGATCTGGTGGACTGGCCGCGGGCGCTGATCATGACGGCCGGCGCGCTGGGCGGATATTTTCTGGGAGCGCATTGGTCCCAGCGGATTTCACAGCGGGCGGTGCGCTGGATCATCACGGGGATCGGCTTCACGATCACGGCGGTGACGTTTTACAAACAATTCGTTCGTTAGGTCTTCGCGATCGCGGTGGCGGCGATGTGCGCGGTGGTCCACGCGGCCTGGAAATTGAAACCGCCGGTGATGCCGTCGATGTCGATGCACTCGCCGGCGAAATAGAGTCCGGGCGTGGTGCGGCTGCGCATGGTCTTGAAATCGATGGTCGGCCGCTCGATGCCGCCGGCGGTGACGAACTCGTCCTTGTTGGTGGTCTTGCCCGCCGCCTCGAAACGCGCGGACTTCAGCGCGTCTAACAAAGCGATGGTGGCCGGTTTCGACAATTGCCCCCAGGTCATGGCGTCCGCGATGCCGCAGCAGGCGACGATGCGTTCCCACAGGCGGCGCGAGATCGGGGAAATGGGCGTGTTGCGGACGAGCTTGGCCCCCTGGTGCTGGCGTATTTCCGCGAAGCGGGCTTTGAGCGCCTCCTGATCCAGCTCGGGCAGCCAGTCGATGATGAAGGGGAAATGATGGTTCGCCGCCGCCAGTTCGCGGGCTTCCCACGCGGAAAGCCGCAGCACGGAGGGACCGCTGAAGCCGCGGTGGGTGATCAGCAAGGGGCCCGTTTGGGCGGCGTTGTGGCCCGCGCGGCGGATGGCGACCTTGGGATGGGAAACGCCCGCCAGATCGGTGATGCGCGGGTCGCTCACATTGAAGGCGAACAGGGATGGCACCAGCGGCTGGATCGTTTGCTCCAGTTTTTTCAAGCGGTCCAGCAGCGGGCTTTCCTTCAGCGAGCCGGTGGCGATGCACACCGCGCGCGCCTCGACGGGATCTGTTAGATTTTCAAACCGCAGTGAGAAATCGCCGTTTTCCAGACGTTCGATTCCGCTCAGCGGGTGTTTTGGAAACAGCGGAATCCGGAATTCCCGGGCGCGGTCCAGGAAGCACTGGATGATGGTGTCGGAGGTGTCCGTGTCCGGAAACATGCGGCCGTCTGCCTCGGTCTTGAGCGTGACGCCGAAGCGCGCGAACCACTCGATGGTGTCCGCTGGCTGCCATTGATGGAATGCGGCGCGTAATTCCCGCGAGCCGCGCGGGTAGTTTTTCGCGAGTTCCGCGGGTTCGAAACAGGCGTGCGTCACGTTGCAGCGTCCGCCGCCCGAGATGCGGACTTTTTGCAGGTAGTGGGCGCTTTTTTCAAAAATCGCGACGCGCTTGCCCGGAGCCATTTCCGCATATTGCAGCGCGGTGAAAAAGCCGGACGCCCCGCCGCCGATGACGGCGAGGTCAAGGGGAGCGGTGGCGGAAGTGGTCGGGCGGTCTGTCATCTTTTGAAATCAAAATTCAACAATCCTCAATCGGCAATCATCAATCAACTCATTCCCGGGCGGTTTGATTGAGGATTGAGGATTGTTGATTGAAGGCGGCAGCGCCAAGGAGCGGCGGAATCCGTCCGCCGTGTCCATGGAAAAGCCAATGAGGCGAGCAAGGCGCTTTTCATCGGCCTCTCATGGTCGGGGCGATCGGATATCGCCCCTCCTTGACGCGTTCCGGCGGAATCCGTCCGACGTGTCCAAGATTCACAGGGTTGGTCTTGTCAATTATCGGATGGAACTACAAAGTTCCAATGCTGGCATTGCGCTGGAGTCAACCGGCTGAAGCCGGTGGTTCGGCTTGGATGTTGCAGCGTTCACACCCATCACCATGTCCAACACCTTCGCAAAGACACCCAAGCCGCCATATTACGCTGTCATTTTCACGTCACTTCGCACGGAGGGCGACCGGGGTTACGGGCACATGGCCGGGCGCATGGTGGAGTTAGCCTCGCAGCAGCCCGGCTTCCTCGGCGTGGAGAGCGCACACACCACCGACGGCCTCGGTATTACGGTGTCGTATTGGTTAAGTGAGGAGGCGATTGCGGCTTGGAAGGCGCACGCCGAACACAAGATTGCCCAGGAGACCGGGCAGCGGGTTTGGTATGCCGATTACCATCTCAGAGTGGCCAGGGTGGAACGGGATTATGGTAAGAATCCTGCCTGAGAATGGCGTCTCCTGTCGCCTGGTTCGTCTCCAATTCCAGCCGCCATCAAGAAGGCCTATCCCGCCCTGATCCGCATTCAGGCTTCGTCCTTGCCGTCTCGTCTGAAATACTTCGGTCGAAACCATGCCCTCACGCGGACGCCATCAAAGTTCCTCCAAGGAATGCCACCAGCTCATGCGCCGGATCGAGGCGATGGAGGGCGTGGTCGCGGTGATCATCGGGCGGTCTTACGGTGGAAAATCGCTGGGCAAGGGGATCCCGACCGGCGGGTTGAGAGTCCAGCGCAAGGTATCGGGCGGCCTCAAAGCCGTGACCCAATCCGCCAAAGGCCTGCAGGAAATTTTCATCCGCACCGAGGCCGGAATGGAGGATGCCATCGCGGAGGCGATTTTGAAATGGGTCTGAGAGGCGATTTGAAAAGCAAGGAGCGGCGATATCCGATCGCTGTGCCCATGGAAGGAGTATGGAAAGGGCCTTGCGCATCTCATTGGCATTTCATGGGCACGGCGGACGGATTCCGCCGCTCCTTGGACTATGCGCGCTCCTTCGATGATTTTCAGGTAGTTTCTGAGCACTTTTTTTGCAGGAAATGAGCCGATGGCGAGGTATGCAGGGGCATGACGAAATTGCGCGTGTTCATGGGGCTGGCGGTGGCATTGGTGTTTCCGGTATTGGGGCAGGAAGTGCCCAAGGTGCTGGCGATCGGCGCGGCGGCTCCGGATTTCTCGCTGCCGGGGACGGACGGGAAGACCTACACGCTGGCGGGGTTCAAGGATGCCAAGGCGTTGTGCGTGATTTTCACCTGTAACCATTGCCCGGATTCGGTGGGTGCCGCCGCCCGCACGGAGCGGATCTATCAGGACTACAAGGGCAAGGGCGTGGCGCTGGTGGCGGTGAACGGCAACAATCCCGCCGGGCTGACGCCCGATGAGTTGGGTTATTCGCCGTTTGGCGATTCATTCGAGGAAATGGCCCCGTTCGCCAAGGAGTTCGGCTGGAGCTTTCCCTACCTTTACGATGGGGAAAAACAGGAGTTCGCCACCGCCTGCGGCGCGCAATCGACGCCCCATGTTTTCCTTTTCGATGCGGAGCGCAAACTCCGTTACACCGGCCGGATGGACGACGGCGGACGCAATCCCGGCGCGGTCGGCAAGAGCTACCTGCGCGACGCCCTGGATGCCGTTCTAACCGGAGCCGAGGTGAAGGACAAGGTCACCCGCTCGTTCGGCTGCTCGACGAAATGGCTCTTCAAAAAAAGCTCGGTGGCCGCAGATCAGGCCGCTTGGGAAAAACGTCCGGTCACCGTGGCGGATCTCGATGAGGAGCTTGCCAAAAAACTCCGCGCCAACGGCTCGAAGAACCTCCGGCTCGTCAATTTCTGGTCCACCACCTGCGGCCCCTGCGTGAAGGAATTTCCTGATCTGATAGATATCGGTCGCCGCTTTCAGAATCGGCCGATGGAGTTCGTTTCCATCAGCCTCGATCCGGTTGAAAAGCGCGATGCGGTTTTGAAATTCCTGGCGTCCCGGCACGCCGCCATGCCGCCCTCGACCGAGAAATCATTGAAAGCCGATGGCCTCGTTTCGAACAACTATCACTGGACCGGCGGCAATCCCGACACGATGGCGCAGGCGATCGATCCCGAGTGGTCCGGTGCGCTGCCTCACACGGTGCTGGTCGCGCCCGGCGGCAAGATTCTGTGGCGTCACACCGGGGAGATCGATGTGGTGGAGGTGAGAAGGCAGATTCTCAAGGGTCTGGAATAAGGGGACGGGACATTCCTGTCCCGTCTGCACGGCTCGATCCATTTCTTGCTACGCCCCTGCTTCAGCCAGGTCTCGCGGGCGCGGTCCAGTGAATGGGATGGATCGGAGAGTTCCTGCATGCGCTCATAACCGACCTTGGCCAGCCAGAGTTTGGTGGGCTCGGCCTTGGGGCTGGGGACGCTTTGAACGAGGCGGAGGAGGGTCTCGGCGGTGGCGACGGTGGTCTGGTAATGCTTGCCGTCAGCTGCTGGCATCTTCAGTTGGTTACAATCCGTAACCAACTGGCTGCCTTCCTTTTTTAGTCGGTTTTTCAGGACTTTCCAATAATTCTGTGACGCCTTGTAATCCGTCTGCTGCGTGAGCACCTGAATGATGTCCACGACCGAGAACCACCAGGTTTCGGTGTTTTCGTCATAAACGCGGCGGATTTCGTGGCCTTCAAAAACGGCGAGATCTTTGCTCATGGGGCGGGTGACTGGGTTGAGTTCAGTAAAAAGAGGGCGACCGGAAAGTGTTCATAAGAACGCTATCCAATTCTCGTTTGAGGTCAATTGTGAATTGTCCGGAAAACGAGTGAGCTCAGTCCGACTCAGAACCAAAAGCATGTGCCTTTGTCATGGTTTGCGCTAGCGGGCAATCGGAGATTGTTCGGCGCGGGAGTGGATGACTTCCAGAATTGTGCCTTGGATCTCGTTCATGATTTTCCCGCTCCACCAGGAGGCGTAGGCGTTGAAACGGGTGCTCAGGCGGTGATGGCTGGTGAGATGGAGCCGGCAAACGCCCGGCGAGACGGGTTCGATTTCATAAATGCCGTCGAGCACGTCGTAGAATCGCCCGCCGACGATGATGTGTTGGTCGAAGGCGGTGTGGGGGATGAATTCGGGATCCGCGTGGATGGTGAAGACGAGACGTTCGTTTTCCCGCCAATCCGTGACGACCTCGAAGAAGGAAACATCGCGCTCGAAGGTGGCGGTGCGGATGCCGCCGACGCCGGGCCGGTCGAGTTCCGCGGCGATGGGGCGGGGGAAGCCGATTTGATAGATCCAGCTGTCCCGCAGGATGGCCGGGTCGATGGCGCGCACGCTGGTGATTTCCGGCCAGATGCGCTCGGCGGGGGCGTGGATGGTGATGGTGTTGGTGATGGATTTCGTTTCAGAGGGCCACGCGAAAAGTCCTTCGGTGTAGGCGGACAGGAGCGGGATGCAGAGGATGATGCTGGTGTAGAGTCTCGGCTTCGGGTGGTTGCGCGGCAGCAGCAGGTGGGCGATGAGGCCGCCGAGCACGCAGGCGACCACCAGAATGGGCGAGGCCATGATGATGCAGATGATGGCCTCGATGCGGGTGACGGCGCAGATGAGGAGACCGAGGAACAGGGCGCCGATCGGAATGAAAATCGCCTGGATCACCCATTTGTCGCTGCCGGTCCAGCGACCGATGGCGACACTCAGGGCACCGCAGGCGTAGGGCACGCTGATGACGAAGGACAGGGAGACCACGCCGCCGGACTGGCGGAAGAGATCCATCGTGAAAGCGAAGCGGAAGATGGCCGCATAAACGAGAACGATAGCCGCACTGGTGATGATCGAGGCCTTCCGTGCGCGCTGTTTGATGGCTGGATCTGCGGGAGGAAGGTGCGGAGGCGGTTGGGGCAGAAGCTGGGACATGAGTGGGGTGCGAGGCGGGGAGGATGGCTGGGGTTCAGTCGGGTGGGCCGGCAAAGGGCTTGTGGCGTTGGACGATTTGTTTGTCGAAGGTGGCGAAGGATTTCGCGCCCATGTCCCGGCAGGTGCGGACAATCAATTCGTCGGCCAGATCAGCGCCTGCGCGCAGGGCTTTGAGCGACGATCTCAAACGTGCTTCGTTTTCAAACACCAGGTTGTGGATCGTGGTAAGGCGGGAGAAGGCATCCGCGACTTCGTCACCCGTCCAATCATACAGGCTGCGAAGAACCCAGTCGGTCTCGACCAGAACGAGATCGCAGACTAGAAGGATTCCTTGGTGGGGTCAAGACAGGGAGCGGGTCGGTGGATCAAGCCGAAAATCACACCGGCAGGGGAGTGATTTGGTTTTCAATATCCTTGCCGAATTCGGAGCGGGTTTTGCGGAGGTCGAATTCCTGTTGGAGGCCGATCCAGAATTCGGCGGTGGTTCCGAAGTAGCGGCTAAGGCGCAGTGCTGTGTCCGGAGTGATGGCCCGGCGGCCATGGATGATCCCGGTGACGCGGCTATGCGGAATTTTCAGATCCATGGCGAGGCGGTATTGGGTGACGCCCATCGGTTCGAGAAACTCCGTCTGGAGAATCTCGCCGGGATGAGGGAAGCGGAGCGGTGTGGGAGCTTTGGCCATGGCATTGGTTGTTTCGAGATTCAGTGGTAATCGGTGATTTCGACTTCGTGGGCATCGCCATTCTTCCAGCGGAAGCAGATGCGCCATTGCTGGTTGATGCGAATGCTGTATTGTCCGCTGCGATCGCCTTTGAGGGCTTCCAGACGGTTTGCGGGAGGAATTTTCAAATCATCCAAAACGGCGGCCCGGCTGATCATGGCGAGCTTATTCAGAGCCCGTTGCTGGATGTCGAAGGGCAGTCGTTTGGAGTGCTGGAGATTCCAGATTTTCTCGGTTTCCTTGTCGGCGAAACTTTTCAGCACTGCGAAAGAATAGGCTATTTCCGCTCCGCGTCAATAGCGGGGGTTGCACGCCAAAAACAGAGGGTTTCATTTTTTAGCACCTGAACTCGCGCCGCGCCGGGTGTGGAAGGCAGAGTAACACGGATTCAAAACCCTCTGATCTGTGTAAATCTGCGAAATCTGTGGTTCAATTTCCCTCTTCAACATCAACACGTTACAAAAGTGTTACTCGGGAGAACGAGGGGCAATCCACCCCGGTTTTCAAATCCGGTTTCTGGCATGGCGGTTGGAAACCGCCGCCACGGTTCAAAAATCCGCGAACAGATCCATTTGCGGCGGATTCGGTTTCGGCAGCTCGTCCTGGACGGTGTTTTTCGCTTTCGGCCCCTGTTTCTTCGCCTCGGGTTTTACGGAGTGGAGTTCGAGGTGGGAGAGGATGGATTTTGCGCGCTCGACGACGGGCTTTGGCAGTCCTGCCAAACGGGCGACCTGGATGCCGTAGGATTTGTCGGCGGCTCCGGGGAGGATCTTGTGGAGGAAGATGATTTCCTCGTTCCATTCTCTAACGGCGACGTTGTAGTTGGCGACGGCCTGCTTGGTGTTCGCGAGGTCCGTCAGTTCGTGGTAGTGGGTGGCGAAGAGGGTGCGGCAGCCGATGGTGTCGTGCAG
>CAYXZE010000029.1:4846-15204 GCA_964469395.1 uncultured Luteolibacter sp. | reverse complement strand
CTGATTTTACCGGTTGCGAGTCATCACATTCCGTATATACTCCCGACATGAAGACCAAAGTTTTCAAATCGGGAAACTCCCTGGCGATCCGCCTCCCCAAGGAACTGGAACTCCCCTGCGGCGAAGTTTCGATCCGCCGGGAAGGAAAGGTTATCGTCATCGAAGAACTATCGCCCTCCGGATGGCCCGTCGGATTTTTCGAGGACATCCGCATTTCCCGCGAAGACTTCGGGCGCGAGCCGGTTCACTACGAGGAAAAATCCCTGTGAAATTCCTGCTCGATACCAACGTCTGCATCGACGTTCTCCGTGGTCGCGCCGATGTCATTGCCAGGTTTCGCAAACACTCGCCCGACAAACTTCATGTATCGGCGGTCACCGCGTTCGAATTGATCCAGGGTGCCGGACGCGCGCCACAAGCGTTTCGTGCGATCGAAAGGCAAAAGGTGAACACCCTTCTAACACATATCACGACCATTCAATTTGATCGCGAATGCGGCATTCTCGCCGGAGAAATCAACGCCAGCCTTCTGAATGCCGGGACTCCCGTAGGCATCATGGACGTATTCATCGCCGCCACCGCGTTGAGAATGAAACTTCCGCTGGTGACGAACAACGCCCGGGATTTCTCCAAAATCAAAGCCTTGAAACTGTTTGATTGGCGCGGAAAAGCATCGTGACAGGACTTGGCTTTTTCACCCACCCTGCGGGATCGCCTCCTTGAGCCAAATGGTTCTTGACGCCTGGCTGGCAGATTCCTGTTCTCAAGCTCCACCCAAACCCATCCGATGTCCCAACCGCCACCCGAGAAATCCGACTTCATCCACAGCGAGGAATTCCTCCGCAGCCTGATGAAGCGCCAGCTCAAGCTCTCCATCTCCTGCGCCACAGCGTTTCTCCTGCTGTTGTTCGGGCTGCCGCTGCTCAACTACTTCGCGCCGGAACTCATGGCCCGGCGGGTCGGCGGCTTCACGCTGAGCTGGCTGGTGCTGGGCGTGCTGTTTTTCCCCTACGTCTGGATCATCGCCAAGCTGTTCATCACCCGCTCGATCGCATTGGAAAACGACGAGGTCCGTTACGCCGCCGAGGGCAACAAGCGCCAATCCTGACACCCCATGAATTTCTCCGACATCGATCCCTGGATCCTCGCCTTCGCCGGCGTCACCGTGGCCGTCACCCTGTGGATGGGTTTCCGCTCCGCGAAATCCTCCAAATCCGCGTCCGACTTCTTCGTCGCCGGACGCTCCGTCTCGGTCGGCTGGAATGCTTCCGCCATTTCCGGCGAATACCTCAGCGCCGCCAGTTTCATGGGCATCGCCGGCATGGTCATGTCCTCCGGCTACGACGCGCTCTGGTATCCGGTCTGTTATGCGTGCGGCTATCTGTTCCTCCTGTTGTTCATCGCCGGGCCGCTCCGCCGCTTCGGCGCTTACACGATTCCCGACTTCGCGGAAGGCCGCTTCGACTCGCCCTTGTTCCGCCGCATCGCCGTCTGCTTCGTGCTGTTCATCGGCTTCTTCTACACCATGCCGCAGATGAAAGGCGCGGGCACGGCGCTGTCCTACATCCTGCCCGGCCTGCCGTATTGGGTCGGCGTGGTGGTGGTCGGTGCCGTCATCACCCTCAACGTCGCGCTCGGCGGCATGAAGGGCATCACGCTGGTGCAGGCCGTCCAATACTGGATCAAGATGTTCGCCATTTCCGCGCCCGTCTTCGTCCTGCTCGCCGTGTATGGCGGTTACGGGAAAAACCTTTCACTCAACCACTCCGCGGCGGAAAGCGCCATCGTGCAACCGGCCGATCCCGCCGAGCTGTCGCGCAAGCCACTCCCGGAAAAAGCGCCGCAGGACGAGGCCTGGCTCGCGCCCTTCGGCCCTCTAACCACCAAGGCCGTCAAAGCCGCGTCCGACGCCCTGCCCGCCGGCGAGCGCGAAGCCTTCCTGGAAAAAAACCAAAAGCCCTACTCGCTGCTCTACACCTTCTCGCTCGTCGTCGCCCTCGTCTGCGGCACCGCCGGGCTGCCGCACATCCTTGTTAGATTCTACACCAATCCGGATGGCGTCGCGGCCAAGAAAACCACCATGTGGGTGATGATCCTCATCGGCGTTTTCTATGTCTTCCCGCCGGTCTTCGGCGTGCTCGGCCGCAACCTCATGCCCGAGCTCTACACCGGCCTCGCCGGTGTGAAAGGCACCGATGCCGTCGTCCTCCGCCTGCCCACCCTGATCTCGCAGAAATACGGCGTGCTCGGCTCCATCCTCAGCGGCATCACCTGCGCCGGAGCCTTCGCCGCCTTCATGAGCACGTTTTCCGGTCTGCTCGTGTCCATGACCGGCGCGCTCGCCCACGATGTTTACGGTCGCATGCTCCGTCCCAACTCCACGCCCGGCCAGCGCATGCGGATGTTCAAGTGGTGCGCCGTGCTCATCGGCGGCATCTCCGTGGTTCTCGGCTGTTTCGTCGAGCCGTTGGAAATCAACTTCATGGTCGGCCAGGCCTTCGCCATCGCCGCCGCCAGTTATTTCCCGCTGTTGTTCATGAGCGTCTGGTGGCGCGGAATGACGATGAAAGGAGCCGCCGCCGGGATGCTGACCGGCGGACTCTGCGCGCTGGTCGCCGCCGCCGCGACCAACGTGAGCAACCTGTCTCTCGACAAGGGCCCGATGGGCAAGGTCTTCGCCAGCTTCGCCCCGCTCAACTCGTTCTGGGCGGATCATCCGCTGCTCCGCATCCTCTGCGAGCAACCCGCCATCTGGACCGTGCCGCTGGCGATCGCCCTGATGGTGATCGTCTCCAAAGCCACCCGCGCCGACGTCCCGAAGGATGTGCGGATGAAAATGTTAGTCCTCCACGCCCCCGAAGCCCTCGGCTTGAAACAGGAATACATCCAGGAACAGCAAGGCCCGGCGCACTGACTCTTCGTTCGTAGTCCCGCCTTCAGGCGGTCTTCATCAGCGTCCCATGCCCTTCCTCCACCCGGACACTCCCGACATCTCCCGCCTCGGCGGCAAAGGCGCCGCCCTGGCGCGGCTCGGTGAACTCGGGTTCGAAATCCCCGCATGGTTCGCCGTGCCGCCGGATGCGGCGTGGACGGCCGATGAACTCCAGCGAGCCATCGCCGGCCTGGGCTCCGGCCTCTTCGCCGTGCGCTCCTCCGGCACGCAGGAGGACGGCGCGGGCCACTCCTTCGCCGGACAGTTCGAAAGCCACCTCGACGTGGCCGCGCCGGATGTGCCCGGAAAAATCGCCGAGGTCCGCGCCTCCACGAACAGCACCGCCATTCTAACATACTGCCGCGAGCGCGGCCTGCCCGCTCCATCTGCCCCCACCGTTCTCGTCCAGCGGATGCTCTCCCCGCGCTGCGCCGGAGTCGCCTTCAGCGCGGATCCGGTATCCGGAAAACGCGGCGGCGCCGTGGTTTCCGCCGTTTCCGGCACCGGCGAGAAACTGGTGTCCGGCGATGTCGATGGAGAAACCTGGCACATCGACCGATCTAACAAAATCCCATCCCGCCCGGACGCCGCCATCCTGTCCGAATCCGACGCCATCGCCGTTTCCACCCTCGCCCGCCGCTGCGAAACCGCCTGCGGCCGCCCGCAGGACATCGAGTGGGCCATTGACCTAACAGGACAACTCTGGCTCCTCCAATCCCGCCCCATCACCACCCTCGGCCTGACGCCGGATCCCGGGGACACCCTCCGCGTCTGGGACAACAGCAACATCGCGGAAAGCTACAGCGGCGTCACCACGCCGCTCACCTTCTCGTTCGCCCGCCGGATTTACGAATCCGCCTACCGCGAATTCTGCAAGCTGATGTCCGTGCCGCCCGCGCGCATCGAACGCTCCGACGACGTTTTCCCACAAATGTTAGGCCTCGTCCGCGGCCGGGTTTACTACAATTTGGCCAGCTGGTATCGCGTGCTCGCGCTGTTGCCCGGCTTCCAGCTCAACCGCGGGTTCATGGAGCAAATGATGGGCGTCCGCGAACCGCTGCCCGCTGAAATCGTCCAGAAGATCGTTTCGGAAAACACCGGCAGCCGCCTCGCCGACACCTTCGCCCTGATCCGCACCGGTCTCGGCCTCGTCCGCCAGCTCGTCGGCCTGCCGCGCCAAATCGCCCGTTTCCAAATCCGCCTCGACTCCGCGCTCGCCGCCCCGCCCCTGCCGCTCCCGCAAATGAGCGGCGAGGAACTCGTCGCCCACTACCGCGACCTCGAACGCCAGCTCCTCAAAAAGTGGGACGCACCGCTCGTCAACGATTTCTTCGCCATGATCTTCTACGGCGTGCTTCGTAGTTTGTGCGGGAAATGGCTGGGCGACGCCACCCTGCAGAACGAACTGCTTCTATCAGGTGGCGAAATCATCAGTGCCGAGCCACCCCGGCGGATCGTGAAAATGGCCGCGCTCGCCGCCGCCCGCCCCGGCCTCCCGCCACTCCTCGCCGATCCCGAAATCCCCGTTCACAAAAAACTCGCCGCCCTCCGCCAGGCTCCCGACCTCGCCGCCGCGTTTGAAAGCTACCTAACCGATTTCGGCGACCGCTGCCTCGAAGAGCTCAAACTCGAAAGCCCCACCGTCCGCGACGATCCCGCCAGCCTGCTCATATCCATCGGCGCGATGGCTTCAAGGGGCAAGGAGTGTCGATCTTCGGTCCACACGGTGCGGACCGAAGATCCGCACTCCTCACTTTCGCCAGTCAAGCGACTCATCTTCCGCTACGTCCTCCGCCAAACCCGCGAGCGCGTTTGCGCCCGGGAAAATCTCCGTTTCGAGCGCACCCGTTTGTTCGGCCGCGTCCGGGCGATCCTCCGCGAACTCGGCCGCCGCCTGCATGCCGACGGGCAGTTGGAATCCGCGGGAGACGTTTTCTATCTGGAACTCGGCGAGATCCTCGCCGTGTGGGAAGCCACCGGCACCACCGCCGGACTCGCGGGATTGGCAAAACAACGCCGCACCGAATTCGCCGTTTACGAAACCGCCGGAGCCCCGCCCGACCGCTTCCAAACCCGCGGCCCCATCAGCCGCCACGAGCATTTCGAAAACACCCGTCCGCCCGACACCACCGCGTCATCCCTAACCGGCAGCGGTGCCTGCCCCGGCCGCGTCACCGGCCGTGTCCGCGTCGTGCTCGATCCGCGCGGCGCGCGCCTGGAACCCGGTGAAATCCTCGTCGCCCGCCAGACCGATCCCGGCTGGGTCGTGCTTTTCCCGACCGCCGCCGGTCTGTTAGTCGAGCGCGGCAGCCTGCTTTCCCACTCCGCCATCGTCTCCCGCGAGCTGCGCCTGCCGTGCATCGTCTCGCTGCCCGGCATCACCACCACATTGAAGACCGGAGATCTGGTGGAGATGGATGGAGCGGCGGGGACGGTGAGGATTTTGGAAGGCGATGGATTCTCCCGACTTGCTTGTCAGCCCACCCTGACAAGCTCAGCATCACGCCGCCGATGAGCATCTCCGAAATCCAGCACCGCGCCGATTTTTCCGCGATCCGCTACGCGCAGTGCTGGGAGGACTCGCGGGTGCTGGCGGCGGGACTCAAACCGGCGGGGCGGGCCTGCCTGAGCATCGGCTCGGCGGGCGACAACAGCTTCGCGCTGTTAGCTGCGGGCGCGGCTTCGGTGACGGCGGTGGAAATGAATGCGGCGCAGGTCGCGTGCATCGAGCTGCGGCGGGCGGCGTATTTGGCGCTGGAGCACGCGGAGTTTTTGGAATTGTTAGGATCGCGCCCTTCAACGAGGCGGGCGGAACTATACCGGGCCTGTCGCGGAAAACTGCCCGCGGAAGTCCGGAAATTCTGGGACGCGAAGCCCGCGGAAATCGAACGCGGCATCGGCTCCGCCGGGAAATTCGAGCGGTATTTCGAGCTGTTTCGGAAACGGGTCCTGCCGCTGGCCCATTCGCGGAAGCGGGTGCTCTCGCTGTTAGTCCCGAAACCGCCGGAGGAGCGCGAGCGCTTTTACAACGAGGTCTGGGACAACCGGCGGTGGCGGTGGATTTTCCGCGTCTTCTTTTCCCGGACCCTGATGGGCGCGCTGGGGCGCGATCCGGAATTTTTCAAATACGTCGAAGGCTCGGTGGCGGACCGCATACTCGCCCGCACCCGCCATGCCATCGCGACGCTCGATCCTTCGGCAAATCCCTACCTGCACTGGATTCTAACAGGAACACACGGCGCGGTGCTGCCCGAGGCGCTCACGGAGGAAAATTTCGAGCGAATCCGCCAGGCATTGTTAGACGAACGGTTCGAGGCAGTGCAAGCGCCGCTGGAGGCCTGGCTGGCGCGGCATCCGGAGCGGCGGCATGACGCGTTCAACCTGAGCGATATTTTCGAATACATGAGCGCGGAGAATACGCGGGAGCTGTTGGAGAAAATCATCGCGGCCTCGAATCCGGGAGCCCGGCTCGCCTATTGGAACATGCTGGCCCCGCGCTCGCGGCCCGCGGAGCTGGCGGATCGGCTGGCTTCGTGCGAGTCGGATTCGCTGTTCGCGGAAGACCGCGCGTTCTTCTACAGCCGCTTCGTGGTCGAGGAGGTCATCCCTTGAGCGCGCGGGAATGGCTGGCGGTGGCGGGTGTGTTGGCGGGGCTTTTCCTCGGCCTGCCCTTGATCCGCAGGATCGCCCGACAGGTCGGCGCCTCGCCCGAGGTGGCGAGGAAATCGGTGCATGTGGCGATGGGGCTGGCGTGCGCGGCATTTCCGTGGGTCTTCGAGCGGGCGCTTCCGGTCTGGATTCTGGCGGGAATCGCAACGATCCCGCTGGGCCTGATCCGGATGTTTCCGGCATTGAGAAACGGCGTGGGTTCGGCACTGCATGGCATCCAACGGCCATCCTACGGCGAGGTGTTGTTCGCTCCGGCGGTGGCCGCGGTGTTCGCTCTGGCGGACGGCGATCTTTATCTCTATCTGATCCCCATCCTGATTCTAACAATTTCCGACGCCGCCGGCGCGCTGGTCGGCACGCGCTGGGGGAAACGGCGCTATGGCTCGGGAGAAGGATTCAAGACGGTCGAGGGTTCCGTCATTTTCTGGGCCACCGCCTTCCTCTGCGGTTTCCTGCCGCTGTGGCTTGGCGGGCGGGTGGACGTGATGCACGCGCTGTGGATCGGGGTGATCCTGGGAATGCTAACCATGATGGCGGAAGGAGTTTCCGACCGCGGGTTCGACAACCTGATCATTCCGGCGGGCTGCTTTTTCATCCTGGAAAGGTTGTTGCCGCTGGAAATCCCGGGACTGGCGGGACGCTTCGCGGTGCTGGCGCTGTTACTGCCGCTGGTGCTGGGAGGCTCGCGGTGGTCCACCCTGAGCGGCGGAGCTTTGTTAGGAAGCGTCTTGCTGGGCTACGGCTGCGCGGTCATCGCGGACTGGCGCTTCGCG
Source organism: uncultured Luteolibacter sp. (assembly GCA_964469395.1). Taxonomy (GTDB): domain Bacteria; phylum Verrucomicrobiota; class Verrucomicrobiia; order Verrucomicrobiales; family Akkermansiaceae; genus Luteolibacter. The sequence goes on along the minus strand of CAYXZE010000029.1, from coordinate 7,830 downwards.
CTGCCGCCGGTCGCGGTGTTCGTCTGCCACGTGGTGACGAGCCGGAAACACTGCCTGACCGGCAAGATCGATCACCGGCTCGACGCGGTGCTTTCGCACACCATCGCCTGCCTGCCCTGGGTGCTCGCCGCGGAGTCCGGGTGGGTTTCCCCATCCATGGCGCTGGCCGGCGTGTCGTTCGCGATGGGCGCGCAACTGGCGATTCTCGACACGGCCACCCGGTTGTGGATGCCGGATCTGCGGGTCACGCCGGTGTGCTCGGTGGCGAAGGGATTCGTGGTCGCGTCCCTGCCCGGACTGGTCTGGCTCTGGCGCGAAATCCCGGACTTGCTGCCGCCGGTTTTCATCGCATGGATCTGCATGTGGCTGGCGACTTTGCTTTTTCAAAAAATCCACGCAAGCTACCGGGGGCACGTGACGGGACTCTGGATCCTCAAAGGCCTCCTCGCGCTCGCCGCTTCCGCACCCGCTTTTCTCCACCGATGAAAAAACCCGAATGCCATATTCTGCAGCCACCGGCAGATGGTGACGCGGACGCCGAGGTGAAACTGGTGGCCCTGGAAAGGGTCATTGCCCGGGCGACGCTGTGGTGGCGGGACACACCAGTCCTTGATGGCAGGAGGATCGGCACCATCGGAGACTTTTCGGCGGATGATGAACCGTCGGCGGCCATTCTGCTGGAAGTCGCGACCGAGCATCTCAAGGCGGAAGGCTGCGGGATCGCCGTCGGACCGATGAACGGCAACACGTGGCGGGCGCATCGTTTCGTCATCGAAAGCGGCGGGCGCGGGCCATTTCTGCTAGAGCCGCGCAATCCGGCGGCTTATCCCGAATGGTGGGAACGGGCGGGATTTTCAATCCTCTCGCGCTACTCGTCCTCGCTGATGCCGCTCGACGGCACCGCCACGATTTCCCCGGCGCTGCAAGAACGGCTGGAACGCGCGGGCGTGCGGATCAGGTCGCTCGATCCGCGGCGCTATGACGACGAACTGCGGCTGATTTTCGCAATCAGCTTGAAAAGCTTCGCCGGCAATTTTCTCTACACTCCGTTAGATGAAACCGGCTTCATGGATGCCTATCGAAAAATCCGCGAACGGGTCGATCCCGACTTGGTGAGAATCGCGGAACGAGACGGGACGGCGTGCGGATTCGTATTCGGCATTCCCGATTTCGAGGCGCTGGCCCGCGGCGAGAAACCGGCGTTGATCGTGAAAACCCTGGCCGTGGATCCAACCGCCCGTTGCGCCGGGCTGGGCAGCCTGCTGGTGGATGAACTGCACCGGATCGGCCGGGAAAAAGGCTGCGTCGAGGCGATTCACGCACTCCAGCACGAGACGAACACCTCACTGAAAATCACCGGCCGCCACCACGGCGAGGCGCTCCGCCGCTACGCGCTTTTCTCCAAACCGCTATGAATCTCGCATCGCTGCTGGAAACACGGGCACGGCTTCACCCGGAGCGCGCCGCCCTGGTGGATGGTGCCCGGAGCGTGTCCTACGGCGAGCTGGCCCGGCGAGTGGGCGCGGGCGCGGCGGCCTTGCAGGAAACGGGACTCACCCGCGGGCAGGTGATCCTCGTGTTCCAGCCGGTATCCATCGAGCTCTACGAATTTCTGTTAGCCACGTTTCACGCGGGCCTGCGCGTGATGCTGGCCGATCCGTCCGCCGGGCGGGAGTTTCTCGCCCTTTGCTGCAAGCGGCTGCCGCCGGATGCTTTTTTCGGGTCGTGGAAAGCCCAGTGCCTCCGTCTATCAACAGCGGAGATGCGGAACATCCCGATTTCGATTTGCTCCGGCGGATGGTTTCCCGGAACCCGGGCGTGGAGGACGGATGACGCTGGCGGGCCGCCCGTGGAACTAACCGATGACGAAGCCGCGCTGATCACCTTCACCAGCGGCAGCACCGGCCAGCCGAAAGCGGCGGTGCGGAGTCACGGATTTCTGTTAGCCCAGCATCGGGCGCTCGCGAAGGCGCTGGAATTCGAGGAGGGGGAAACGGACCTCATTACGCTGCCGGTATTCGTCCTCGCGAACCTCGCCTCGGGCCTCACCAGCGTGCTGGCCGCGACGGATCTCGCGAAACCCGGCTCGCCCGATGTCGCGGCGATTGCCGCGCAGTGCGGAAAATACCGGGTCACGCGTTGCGCCGCATCCCCGGCGTTTTTCGAGGCGTTGCTGAAAGCGGACAACGGAATACCGCATTTCGAAAAAATCTTCACCGGTGGCGCGCCGGTTTTCCCCGATCTGTTACGCCGCCTGCAACAAGTCTTGCCCGCGGCCCGCATCCACTCGGTTTACGGCTCCACCGAGGCGGAACCCATCGCCCATTTCCCGGCGGATGCCGCGAATGAGAAAACCGACTCGCTGACCCGGCGCGGCGCGGGACTTTGCTCGGGCGTGCCGGTGCCTGATATTGATTTGAAAATCATCCCCGATCGCTGGGGCGTTCCGCTCGGACCGTTCACGGAAAAGGAATTCGCCGGCCTAACAACCAAAACCGGGCAAGCCGGGGAAATCATCGTCAGCGGCGATCACGTGCTGCGCGGCTATCTCGACGGAATTGGCGACGAGGAAACCAAAATCCATGTCGCGGGCGGAATCTGGCACCGAACCGGCGACGCCGGATGGATCGACCCGTCAGGCCGCGTCTGGCTGCTCGGACGCTGCGCGGAAAAACTCGCGGCCCATCCCGCCGCCCAAGACCTGCCTCGGGACGCACTCCGCTATCCGTTCGCCATCGAATGCGCGCTGCGCGAAATATTTCCCGACATCCGAATGTCCGCCATCGACTGGGAGAACCGGCGGACACTGATCGTCGGAAAAAAATGCGGCCCCGCCGAAGCCGCGGCCATCGATGCCAAAGCGAAGAACTTCGGCATCGCCCGCGTCATCTATCTGAAGTCCCTCCCCCTGGACCGCCGCCACAACGCGAAGATCGACTACCCGGCCTTGCGCGTGGCTTTGAAGAAAACGGTCGACCACTGAC
>CAYXZE010000029.1:0-4746 GCA_964469395.1 uncultured Luteolibacter sp. | reverse complement strand
AACGATCCAGCGAGTCGGCGCGCTGGCGGAGGGCGCGGGCGGCGTCGCCATTGCGGTTTTCGCTTTCCCATATCCGGGCGAGGCGGCGGAGGGCGGTGGCGGTTTCCTTTTTCGACTCGGCGGGGAAGGCGCGGATGGCGGAGCGCAGGCGTTCTTCGGCGGCTTTGGTCTGGCCTTGGTCCAACAGGGCCTCGGCGGACTCGGAGAGAAAGGCGGGATCGGGCTTCGCGTCGGCAGGCTGGCTGGCTTCGGCCTCGCGGAACAGGCGCGAGGCGGAGGCGCGGGTGGCCGGATCCCGGCGGGTGGCGATGGCGAGCTTGGCGGCGAGGTCGAAGTTTTCCGGATGATCGAACACGGCCCGCTCCAGCAGGAGCCGGGCCTGGCGCGGATCGCCGGCGGCGAGCCATTGGTCCGCGAGCGCCATGAATTCGGCGGGCGAGCCGCCGCGGATTTTCAACAACTCGCCGGCATGGACGCGGGCGGGGTCGGGCTGGTTGCGGAGCCGATAGAATTTCGCCAGCGACTGGTGGGCGAGCGACTGGCGCGGGTGGATGACCAGGATTTCCTTGAGAGCCGCCTCGCCCTCGGCGTCCCGCTTGGCGGCGAAGCAGAGAATGCCAAGGCGCGTCCGCAAATCCAAAGAAGAGGGCGCGGCGGTGATGTGACGTTTTAGAATGTCGATCGCCTGATCGGGGCGGTTGGTGTCGCGAAAATGGTCGGATGCGGCACGGGCGAGCGCGGGGATTTCCGGGTGGGAATCGACGGCATGGAGAAAACGCCGGTCCAGCTTTTCACGCGCGGCGGCATCCGCGGAATCAAACAAATTTTTAGATAGAGATGCGTATAGCAGGACGGACGCGGGATCGTCAGGGGAAAGCTGGTCGAGAATTTCAAGCTGGAGCGGCTTGTTTCCAGCGGCTTGCGCGTGCTGGAACAGGCGGCGGAGGATTTGGGGATTTCCCGGATGCCGGGCGAGCGCGGCTTTGAGCGTGTCGTCCGACAGCCGCATGGCCAGCGAGTCGCCGTTGCTTTGTTGATCGAGAAAATCGGCGTAAGTGAGCTGGATGCCGAGGTGTTCCGGGCGGGCGGCGGCGAGGTCCCGATAGAGTTTGACGGCCGCCGGGCGATCGCCCTCCGCCATGCGGGCCGCGACCGCGCGCTGGACGAGCGGCAGGGCGGCGGGATCGGTTAGGCGGGCTTTTTCAAATAACCGCGAGGCCGTCGCCGAATCGCCGCGGTTTTCCGCGAGGATTCCGAGGGCGAAGTCCAGGCGGGCATTGTCCGCTGCGGAGAGCGTGGCGGCGAGGAGGAGGGAGATGACCGGGACTTTTGGCACTTGAGTTTTTGAAGAAGTGAGCGGCGACCGGTGATCGCCGCTACAGGGGCGGCAAGCTTGCGAGAATATTTTCCAAGCGGTTCGCGGTGCCGTGAGTGGAGCACCAGTTTTCGATGTAGGGCATGTCCAAAGTTTCCGATCCTTGGACGGCGAGGACATCCCGCGCGTCATCGAGATCCTTGCTCCGGCCCCAGCGAATTTTTTGGACGATGAGATCTTCCGCCATAGGAATCCAGACTTCGCGTCCGAGTGCTTTTGAGAAGATACTTTTGCGCCTCTGAAATTGGGCTGTAACAAAGGAATCTTCGAAGAGTTCAAAAAGTTCGACACTCAATCCAGTGGCCTCCGGTGGTCGCCCGATGTGACGCCGTCCCCAAGTAATGGTGTCGAATTGAACCTGCGGGCTGAAAACAATCGCGGGCTCCAAGTGTTGGATGATTTTCGACATTGTTCCGGGCTCGGTGATATTCACCACAATGTCCACGTCCTTGGTCGAACGGGGAATCGCATAGTAATTGTAGGCCAGCGCACCCGTCAGCATGTAAGGGACTTGAATCGTCTCGCATGCCAAGATGGCCAGGTTTGCAAGGTGCTCGACAGTGATCATGCCGGGGGCTGGCAGGTGTAAAATTGATGATCGCGAGCCCGGCAGAGCCTCTCCATTCGGCGACGGACTTCAGACCAGCCTTCGCGAATGTCGGTAATTCCGGTTTGCTCCATGGCTCCGTCGAGCATGAGACGCATGACGAGATTCGTGTGCTCGAGGCCACCGTCGAAACGCTCTTCCGGGGTCATCGCCCGAGCACGCATTACCTTTTCCCGGTAAATGGAATCCTGGAGGTCCTGTAGCGCGGTCGGATGGTCGTGGGGATTCGCCATTGCAGGACGAAGCTAATGGAAAGGGCGTGGCACCGCAATGGTGAAGAATCCCCAGCGACCGGTGATCGCCGTTACGCGGTGGCGATGCGGGCGAATTTCCCGTCGATGAATTTCAACGCGAGTTCTTCGACCGGTTCGTTTCTGAGCCGTTCGACGACTTCCACGGAGAAACCGCGGGCGATGAGCTGGCGGGCGTTGACGGGATCGATGCCGCGGGCGCGGAGGTAGAAGATTTCCTCGTCGCTGATCTGGGAGGACGTGCTGCCGTGCGAGCATTTCACCTGGTCGGCGTTGATCTCGAGGCCGGGCATGGAGTTGGCCTCGCAGGTGTCGCTCATCAGGAGGTTGCGGCAGGTCTGATAGGCGTCGGTGTGGTGCGCGTTTTCATCGACGAAAATGAGGCCGGAGAAAATGCTACGGGAATCGTCGTAGAGGGAGTTCTTGTACAACAGATCCGAGTAGGCTCCTTCCGAAACGTGGTGCTGGAAGGTGCGCTGGTCGTATTCCTGTTCGCGGGAGGCGATGGAAACGGAGAGCATGTCCGAGCGGGAGCCGGAGCCTTCGAGGCGGGAGAGCGATTCGTTGCGGGCCCACGAGGCTCCGGTGTTGAGGATGAAGCCGATGGTCGAGGCGTCGCGCGCGGCGGCGGTTTCATTGATTTGAATGACGCGGGTGACTTCGTTGAAATCCTGGATGGCGACGTAATCGAGCTTCGAGTTCGGTCCGGCGCAGAGGTCGTTGAAAGCGATGGCGAGGCCGGGCTGGATGTCCTCGGCGGAGCGGAAGATGTCCACGACGCGGACTTTCGAACTCTTTCCGGTGACGATCAGGGTGTGCGGAAAAATGACGGCGTCCTGACCGGAGATCCAGTGGTGCACTTCGATGGTGCCTTCGACTTCCACGTTGTCGGCCACATGGACGAACAGACCGTTGGTGAGGGAGGCTTCGTGCAGCGCGGCGAACTTGGCGGAGCCGAGCCGGGTTTCCTGCTTCATGAAATGCGCCTGCACGAGATCGCTGTGAGAAACCAGCGCTTCGGCGAGCGGCAGGCAGATCACGCCTTCGGGGAGATGGGATTCCACGTGAACGAGCTCGTCGTTGACGAAGATGAGTTTCGCGGCGGGAGCTTCGAGTCCGTTAGAGCGGGCGATCAGATCATTGGCACCGCTAACAGGGGATTTGCGGAAGCTGGAGAAATCGAGCTGCTTGATGCTGGAGAAACGCCAGGTCTCATCGCCGCGCTTGGGGGCGGGCGTGTCGAGAAAGCGCTGCCATGCGGCTTGCTGGCGGGCGGCGAACCATGCGGGGAAATAGGCCGGCGTGGCCGGAGCGGAGTCGAGAAGGGATGGCATTTCGAGAGTGGTGGACATGGGACGGGAAAATGATGGGAACTAATATTAAAAACGTGGAGCGACGGCTTGAATCACTACGTCTGTCAGGGCGGGGACAGCTTCTTGATGATGGATTTGGCGAGGTTCTCTTTGATTTCCCGGTGACGCGGAACCGGCTGACAGACTTTGGTTTCCTTATTTTGATACCAATCGTGGCAGCCGCCGTGACGGATTAATTCACAACCGAGCTCTGACAGTTTGCGAACCAGATCGGCCCGCTTCATGCGATCACGAGTTCTTCATGGTGAATGACGCCGGGAATGGCGTCGGTGGACAGGTCTTGATAGAGATCCAACAAGTGGACCTTCAAGTCATCGAGCGATTCTCCCTGGGTTTGATAATCGGGATATTCATCCAGATAGCCGAGGAAATGATCCCCGTCCTTCCACCAAGTGAATTTCGCTTTCATCGTGTCAGTTTGTTTGAGGTTTCGCTTTTTACCCGACGCTGCCTTCCATCTCCAGATCGATCAGGCGCTTGAGTTCGACCGAGTATTCCATCGGGAACTCGCGGACGAGGTCGTTGATGAAGCCGTTGACGGCGAGCGACATGGCCTGGCCCTCGCTGAGGCCGCGCTGCTGCATGTAGAAGAGCATGTCCTCGGAAACCTGGCTGACGGAGGCTTCGTGCTGGGTGGAGTGGCGGTTGCCCTTGACGGTGATCGCCGGGTAGGTGTCGGTGCGGCTGTGGCTGTTGATGAGCAGCGCGTCGCACTCGGTGTTGTTCTTGCAACCTTTGAGATGCTTGGGAATGTGGACCTGGCCGCGATAGGTGGAGCGGCCTTCGCCGACGGAGATGGATTTGGAGACGACGTTGGAAGTCGTGTCATCGGCGGCGTGGATCATCTTCGCGCCGGTGTCCTGATGTTGGCCGGTGTTGGCGAGGGCGATGGAAATGACCTCGCCGCGGGCGCGCCTGCCCTTCATGATGACGCCCGGATATTTCATCGTGAGACGCGAGCCGATGTTGCAGTCGATCCATCTAACTTCCGCGTCTTCCATGGCGATGCCGCGCTTGGTGACGAGGTTGAAGACATTGGACGACCAGTTTTGCACCGTGACGTATTGGATCTTCGCGCCCTTGAGCGCGCCGAAATTCGAGACCGCCACGCTGCACTCCGCCGTCGTCGAACTCGTCGCG
>CAYXZE010000028.1:0-15824 GCA_964469395.1 uncultured Luteolibacter sp. | reverse complement strand
GGATCGCCGCCCTTGAGGCGGACGACGTTTTTGCCTGCTTTGGTTTTCTCGACGATCAGGCCGTTGATTTCATCCTGTGGCACCGCGTGATCCTTGGCGCGCTTGCCGACGTAGATTTTTTCACAACCGGCCTTGGTCCAGTTGAGCAGCTCCGGGCTGCTGAGCGCGTCGTAAACGAGGACATCGGCGAATTCGATGCATTCCTTGGCGCGGAGGGTGACGAGGCCGAGGTCGCCGGGGCCGGCGCCGACGAGATAACAGGTTCCGGAGTTGCTCATGAAAGGGAGTTGAAAAGTTCGAGTGCGAGAGAGATGGGATCGGTGCCGCGGGCTTCGCCGGTGCGTGGTGTGCCTCCTTCATCGGGGAACACGCGGGCTTTGAGGAAAATTTCGCCGTCTTCGTCGATCGAGGAAAACACCCCGACCGGCGTGTGGCAGCCGCCGTCCAGCAGGCGCAGGAATTCGCGCTCGGCGGTGATCCGCAGCCAGCTTTCGCGGTGGCCGATGGCTTCGGCGAAAATCCGGCTCGGAATGTCACCCGCGCGGACTTCCAGGCCGATTGCGCCTTGGCCCGCAGCGGGGAAAAATTCGCTTTCATCGAGCCGCGTGACGAACAGACCGGGGATGCCGGTGACGGGTTCCGCCGCCGTGCCTTGCCGGGTTGGCGGGATGTATCCGAGGCGGACCAGGCCGGCTTCCGCGAGTAAAATGGCATCGTAATCCGTTTCTTCCGCCAGTTTGCGCAGGCGGGTGGGGACGTTGCCGCGCAGGTCGGCGGTGGTCACGTCCGGGCGCATCCATTCGATTTGTTTTGCCCGCCGCACGCTGCTGGTGCCGACCTTGGCACCTACCGGTAAAGCGGCAAGACCGCCCGGTTCCCGCATGACCAGCACGTCGCGGACGGGAGCCCGTTCCAACGCTGCTGCCAGTTGGTAGCGGTCCTGCAACACGGTCGGCAAATCCTTCAAGCTGTGCACGGCGATGTCGATTTGCCCGGCATCCAGCGCTTCCTCGATTTCCTTGATGAAAACTCCCTTGTCGAACGTGCCTTCTGCTTTCGCGACTTCTGCCAGGGAAACATCCGTGCGCCGGTCGCCGGTGGTCTTGATGACCTTGCGGATGATTTCGCGGTCGGGAAACGCTGCTGCAAGCGCCGCTTCGGTGGCGGTGGCCTGGACCAGCGCCAGCTCGCTGCCGCGCGTGCCGACGATGATGGGAGTGGGGGATTCGGCGGTCATTTCAGGTTCATGGAAAGTGGTGCGAGGCGATCCCTTTCCATGGCCACGGATGCCGCGCCGCGCAAGCCCAAGCTTGCCCAAGCTGGCGAATCGGTCATGGGGGCGGGGATGATGCGTCCGGTTCGGTCTCTTCCGCCGGGCAATCGGCGTTGCGCATTGGATTCAATCTGCAAGAATCCACGGAACTCATGTTTGATGATCCTACTGGCCGATTTCAGTTGCTCTCCGCAGAATATTCGAGGGTGTTTGATGCTTTCGAGCGTGCCGGATACTCGCTGGATGGTCTCAATTCTTCGGAACGCGTTTTTCTGTTGGTGTTCATGACCGACTCCGCGATCAACTCCGACGGGATTTATTCCTTATGGTTCAACAATCATGGATTGCTCGACACCGCCGAGGTCGTGGGGGCTTTTCGCGAGGTGGGGTCGCACAAGCGCGCGGCAGTGATAGACTCATTTGTTCGGGTTGCAGGCCACATTTTGAGAGACGCCGATATTGTCGCTCGCTCGAAGCAGATGGAAAAGTTGGCGGCGAGGTGGCCGGACAACGATGAACTCAGCGAGAAGTATTACAGTTGTGATGACGACTTGGATGACCTGCTTCTCGCGTTTCTGGACAGGAAGTAGCCCTCCGGGCGTGGAAAACCGCTTGACCGTTTCCATTCCGAGACATTGAGTGGCCGCGATGTCGAAGTGGGCGTTGCGCGCTGGCCAATATTTCCTGATCGGGATGCTGCTTGTGTCCATGGGCGGGCATTTGGCGCTGTTGCAGACAATCGCCTGGGGCAACATGCTGGTGGATTTCTCCAGCGAGTCTTCGATTTCTGAAGCCGTGGACAAAACTTTCAGCGGGGAGCATCCGTGCCCGTTGTGCAAGGCGGTGAAGAAGTCGAAGGGCGAGGAGGATAAGAAGCCGTTGCTCAAGTCCGGGATGAAGCTGGAAATCGCCCTGCCCGCACCGGTCAAGGTGCCGTTTCCGCGGGGCACGGAGCTGGCGTTTTGTGTGACGGGGTATTCCGGGAGTTTTACGGAAGTCTATCCTGCGGTGCCGATGCGACCGCCGCGAGTGGCTTGATCGCGCTCCAAGGAGCGGCGGAGTCCGTCCGCCGTGTCCATGATGGGCCAATGGTATGAGCAAGGCGCTATCCATTGTCATCCCATGGACAGGTCGACCGAAGATCGACCCTCCTTATTGCGGACTCCGATCCGCCGGGTCCATGGAGGGCCAATGAGAGGAGCAAGGTGCTTTTCATTGGCTTTTCATGGGCGGGCGATCGGATATCGCCCTTCCTTGGTCGCTTTTTTCCCGCGCCCGGCGGTTGCCGGGTGTTTTTTTTCTAATCGTTAAATTTTCACACTTATTTTCATGAATCATTTCCAGTTGTTATCATTTTCTATCAGCGTTTGCGGCGTCGCGGGCGCGCAATCCACCGACTTGGAGCGTCTCGTGGTCGAGGCCGCCCGCGAGCCGGTTTCCAAGACCGTCGCGACGGCGGCGGAAAGTCGCGAGGAACTCGCGAAAACTCCCGGCGGCACCGAAGTGATCGAGGCCGGGCGCTACTTGCGGGGGCGCGCGAGCACGATGGCGGATACGTTCGCGCTGTCGCCGGGCGTCGTCGCGCAGCCGCGATTCGGTTCGGACGAGGCACGGCTTTCGATCCGCGGTTCCGGCATGCAGCGGACTTTCCACGGTCGCGGCATCCGGTTGATGCAGGACGGCGTGCCGCTGAATCTGGCGGATGGCGGGTTCGACATGCAGGCGGTCGATCCGCTGGCGGCGGACCACATCAACGTGTGGCGCGGCGGCAACGCGCTGACGCTCGGGGCGTCCACGCTGGGTGGAGCCATCGACTACATTTCGGCCACCGGCCTGACGGCTCCGGGCGGTTCGCTGCGGCTGGAAGGGGGATCGTTTGATTATCTTCGCGCCCGTGTGGAAGCGGGACTCAGCCGGGGAAAAGCGGATGCTTACTTCAGTTTTTCCGCGCAAACGCAGAACGGTTTTCGCGATCACTCGGAGCAGGAAGGGCAGCGGTTTTTCGGCAACTTCGGCTGGCGGATTTCCGACGATGCGGAAACCCGGTTGTTCGTCACCGCCGTCAACTCGCGCTCGGAACTTCCGGGCAGCCTGACCAAGGCGGAGCTGGAGGACGATCCCACGCAGGCGGACGGCTCGTCATTCGGAGCGGTGGCTTTCGACAATCGCCGGGATTTCGAGTTCTTTCGGATCGCGGACAAGACGACGGTGATTTCCGGAAATCAGACTTTCGAATTCATCGCCGCGTTCAGTTACAAGGATCTCGATCACCCGATCACGCCGTTCGTGGGCGTGGTTGACCAGCTTTCGCAGGACGTGCTGCTCGGTGCGATCTACACCCGCGACGATTCATTCCATGGCAGGGACAACCGTTTCCGCGCCGGTGTTTTTCTGACCCGCGGGGAAACCCATGCCGCGACTTTCGAAAATCTAGCAGGTGAACGCGGAGCCCGGGTGGCGGACGCGGACCAGACGGCCACCAACATCGAGGGGTTTGTGGAAGACCAGTTCGCGCTGGGAAATGGCTTCACCGGAATTGTGGGTGCCACGGCCGCCAGCAACGGTCGGGAGAACGACCAACAGTTGGGGGCGGCTCCGTCCTATGACCGGAGCTATCAGAACATCTCGCCCAAGGCCGGGCTGCGCTGGGATGGTCGCGGCGTGCAGGTTTTCGGCAACGTGAGCGGCAGTTATGAGCCGCCGTCGTTTTCCGAAACCAACGGCGCGCTCACGCCCAACGAGGCGCAGACCGCGACGACCGTGGAGCTGGGAACCCGCGGCTGTCATGCGAATTTCCGCTGGGATGCCGTCGTGTATGCCTCCGGGGTGGAAAATGAATTTCTCGCCCTCAATGATCCGGGCGGCGTGCCGTTAGGGACCACCAATGCCGACCGGACGCTTCACCGGGGGTTCGAGTTTTTCGCGGAGGCGGATCTTCTCGGTTGTCCGTTAGAGGCGGCTCCTGAGCACCGGCTTTTCCTGCGCGGCGCCTGGACGTATGGGCGTTTCAAGTTCGACGATGACGCGACTTACGGCGACAACACGATCGCCGGACTGCCGCCGCACTTGATTCGCGGCGAGTTGATTTGGGAAAACAAGGCGGGCTACTACGCCGGGCCGACGGTGGAGTGGGTGCCGGTGAAATCCTATGTGGACCACGCCAACACCCTCAGCGCGGATCCTTACGCTTTGTTAGGCTTCAAGCTGGGCCGCCGGATTGAAGACGGGTTGTCGTGGTTCATCGAGGCCAAGAATCTAACCGACGAGAAATACGCGGCCACCACCGGTGTCGTGGCCAATGCCGGTGCCGCGCCGGAACTCGGTTCCCGCAGCTTCCTGCCCGGCGATGGCCGGGGTGTTTACGCCGGGGTCGAGTGGAAGTGGTAGAAGCTTGATTTCGGCGTGCTCCGGGATATTGGAGCTTCAGCAAATCATACCATCCGTCCTATCAAACCGTCCCGCAACCCGCCGTGCCCCTGGCTTCCCGAAGTTCAGGAGACGCACGATTTCTCGATCACCCGCCGCCACGGCCATGTGAAAGGCGCGGATTTCTATTTGGACGCGCTGCGCTACGCCCAATCCCAGTGGCTCGCCGGCAAACCCGCGCAGGCCATCCTCCAGCTCAACAAGTCCTGGATGGCGGATTTGTTCGCGGACGCTTCGGTTTTGGAAATCCATCCGCCGCCCTACCGCGCGCTCGTCTGGATCATGGAGCGCGCCGCCAGCGGTCACTGCGGTTATCTTGGAAATCCGGTCCGTCATTTCCAACACCTCGCCAGCCGTGTCACCGGAAATCATGCGGAGATCCGTTCCTGGCGGGCTTGGGTTTGTTTTCATCTGGCGGAAAGCATCCTCAGCCGCGGCGAGTATCCCCGCGATGGAGATCAAATCGCCCGCGAGGGGTTGTGGATTCCGGGTTTTCAGCGGGCGCGCAACGAAGTCGCCCGACACGGTTGGCGCGGCGAGCGCGCCTAAGGGCATTCACTCTAATCCGTATCATCCGCGTCATTCGCGGTTCATGTTTTTTCCCGGGAAAATCAGGAAACCGATACGTGATCGATCAGCCGCACGTCGCCATAGAAAACGGCCGCCGCCAGAATCGCCGGGCGCTCAAGCGTGGTGACGGCTTGCAGGGTTTCCGCATCGACGAGCGAGAGGTAGTCGATGCGGGCGAGGGGCGGGCTCTCGATGCCGGCGCGGGCCGCGGCGAGGATTTCCTTGGGAGCTGTTAGCCGGGACGCGTCTAACAGTGATTTGCGGATGCGCGGCGCGTCGGCCCGTTGTTCCGGGGTGAGGCGGGTGTTGCGGGAGGACATGGCGAGTCCGTCCGGCTCGCGCACGGTCGGACAGGAAATGATTTCCACCGGCACGTCGAGGTCGCGGACCATCCGGCGGATCACGGCGAGCTGTTGGAAGTCCTTTTCACCGAAGACGGCGGCGTCGCAGCCGGTGAGCAGGAAGAGTTTCAGCACCACGGTGCAGACGCCGTCGAAGTGGCCGGGGCGGGCCGCGCCGCAGAGGTCGCGGGACAGCAGGTTTTCGGTGACGGTCACGGAGCGGTCGGGAAAATACATGGAGTCCGCCGCCGGAGTGAAGGCGAGATCGACGCCCGCGGTCTCGCATTCCGCCAGATCGCCCGCCAGCGGCCGGGGATAGGTGGCGAGGTCGGATGCGCGGTCGAACTGGATGGGGTTCACGAAGATGGAAACGATGACCGTTCCCTCCGGCCCGGCGATTTCACGGGCGCGGTGCATCAGGGAGATGTGTCCCGGATGAAAGGCTCCCATGGTCGGCACGAGCACGCGGGGACCGGGGGAGTTTTTCAGGATTTCCCTCAAGGCCGTGCCGGTGTCCGCGACTTTCATGGGGCGGGATTAGCGGAGGGGAGGTGAGGGGGCAAGTCCGGGGATGAAGTGCAGAGTGGACTTGCCGCACGGGCGGGTCGTAAACTCGCGCGTGCTTCCCTGGTTTTCCAACAACGCTTTTCCCTTGTATCTCGCGCCGATGGCGGGGGTGACGGATGTGATTTTCCGCCAAATCTGCAAGGAGCTGGGCGCGGATGTGATGGTGACGGAGTTCGTCTCGGCGGAGGGGATCATGCTGGCGGACGAGCGGACGCGGAAATATACGGAGTTCACGGACGGGCAACGGCCGGTGGGCGTGCAGCTTTTCGGCGCGGATGGCGAACGGATGGGGGAGGCGGCGCGGAAAATCATCGACTGGAAGCGCCCGGATTTCATCGACATCAACTTCGGCTGCCCGGTGAACAAGGTGGTGTCGCGGAACGGCGGGTCGTCCCTGCTCAAGGATTGTCCCGTTCTGGCAGCCGTGGCTTCCGGCGTGGCGAAGGCGGTGGGCGAGCAGGTGCCGGTGACGGCCAAGATGCGCATCGGCTGGGACGAGTCGTCGGTGAACGCGGTGGAAGTGGCGAAAATTCTGGAAGACTCGGGCATGCAGGCGATCGCCGTGCATGGCCGGACGCGGGCGCAGGGCTACGGCGGCGAGGCGAATTGGGACGTGATCGATGCGGTGGCGCGGGCGGTGAAAATCCCGGTCATTGGCAATGGCGACATCACTTGCGGCGCGGACGTGGCGCGGCGGAGGCGGGAAACTGCGGTGTCCGGTGTGATGATCGGCCGGGCCGCGATGCAGAACCCATGGGTGTTCCGCGAGGCGAAACATTTTCTGGAAACCGGCGGGATCTTGTCGGAGACCTTGGTGGAGGAGCGTTGGGAGTTGGTGCTGCGGCATTGCCGGCTGGCGGTGGACAGCCGCCGCAACGGCGACGAACGGCAAACCCTCACCGCGATGCGTTCGCGGCTGATGGCTTATTGCAAGGGGTTTCCCGGAGCCAAGGAACTGCGGCAGAAACTCTGCCAGGTGTCCTCGATCGCGCAGGTGGAGGAGCTGGCGGCGTTGTCGCTGGGGAAGGCCGAGCTGGCGGAGTTGTGACGCCCTGCGGAAATCAGAACGGCTTGGTGTATCCGAGCCAGGCGGCGGCGACGGCGGCGGCGAGGCAGAGAATGAGGACGAGGGAACTCGGCAGCACCTTGCGCTTGGCGAGGGCCGGGGCCAAGCCGATGAACAGCCAGAGGCCGAGCTTGAGCATCCACCAGGCTTGACCCATCGGCGGCTTTTCCAAAATCGCGAAACCGGCGAGCAGGATGATGACCAGCGAAATGCCGTGGAGGATGGAGGCGCTCTTTTTCCCGGAACCGCCGAGCAGGATGGCTCCGAGCGAGGTGAAGAGGGCGATGACGCCGGCGACGTGCAGGGTGTGTAGATAGAGTGGATTCATGGTGGAAGTTGGCAGTGTTCAGTTTTGAGGGTTCGGGGAAAAGGCGAATGTCTGAAATTTTGCATTGGGCTGGAAGATCCGGCTGACGGTAGGCGTAATCGGGAAAAATCATGGCTGGACACGACACTTCTTCCACTCGTCACAAAAAACCTTGGGCGATCACTTGCTTCGGAACCCTCGCTGCGGTCGGGTTGATTTCCATGCCCTTCGTGGCCGGTGCGCCGGATGCGGAGAAAATGTCGGATACCATCCGTTTTCTGGGGCACTTCCATCCGGTGCTGCTGCATTTGCCGATCGGGGTTTTCATCCTGATCCTGTTGCAGGAAATGGGCGTGATTTTCGGCAGGCGTTTCCATGGCAAGGTGGCGGACACGACGATGTTCCCGTTGTTTTTCGGCGCGGGCAGCGCGATTCTGGCGGTCATTGCCGGGTTTCTGCTTTATCACAGCGGGGAGGAATTTGCCGGGAATCCCCTGGCGGAGCGCCATTTGTGGGGCGGGCTGGCCTTCGCGGTGGCGGCGGTGGCGACTTTTGTGCTCAAGGCGTGGTCGGTGAACCGGTTGGTGAATGCGGCGTTTTACCGGGCGCTGCTGTTTGCCAGCGTGGGGGTCATGGGGTTCGCCAGCCATGATGGCGCGTCGCTGACTCACGGCAGTGATTATTTGACGGAATATGCGCCGAATCCGGTCCGCAGCGTGTTGGGAATCGAGAAGAAAAAAGAGAAACCCCGGAAGACGGACCTGGCCGCGGGGGCGAGGGTGACGGGCGAGAAGGCGGTGGTCTATGCGGACATCGTCGCGCCGATCCTGGAGAACCGCTGCGTGCAGTGCCACAAGGAGGGTAAGGCCAAGGGCAAGTTCCGCCTGGATACTTACGAGTTGCTGGTGAAGGGTTCCAGTGACGGCCCGGGCGTGGTGCCCGGAAATGTCGCTGACAGTCAGATCGTGGTGCGTATGGAGCTGCCGAAGGACGACGACGCGCGCATGCCGCCGAAGGGCAAGCCCGACATCGAGGACCCGGAGCTCGCGGTCGTGAAATGGTGGATCGAGAACGGCGCGGATCCGAAGAAGACGCTCGGTGATTTCCAAGTGCCGGCGACGATTCAGGAGGCCATTGCCAAGTTGGAGTCTGCCGGTTCCGCAGCATCCGTGGAGGGCGAAACGGCCGCTCATGGAACGCCTGAAGCCACTGGCGAGACTCTGCCGGACGACGCGCTCAAGGCCGCGGTGGCCGGGATTTCCAAGGAGTATCCCGGTGCGTTGATCTTTGAATCGCAGAAATCCGCCTTGCTGGCGTTCTCGGCGGTTTCGCTGCGCGAGAAGCTCGATGACGCGGCGTTCACGAAGCTGAAAACGGTTTCTTCGCAGTTCGTCACGGTGGATCTTTCCTCCACGAGCATCACGGACGCGGGCGTGGCCCAACTCGCGGCCTCGAAAAATCTGCGGATGATCCGTCTGGCGGAAACGGGAGTGACGGATGCGTCCATCGAGACCTTGTTGAAGCTGCCGGCCTTGGAGTCGATCAATCTTTACGGCACCAAAGTGACCGATGCCGGCGTGGCCAAGCTTGCCGCGCTGCCCAAGCTCAAGCGGCTCTATCTGTGGAAAACGGGCGTGACGCCTGCGGGAATCGACGCACTGAAGGCGAAATTGCCGGCGTGCGAGATCATCACGGGAGCTGCCGGATCTTGAGGAGGGTTGACCGGAGTTCGGCCTTTATGGCTGTCGCGCGACCTTCCTTTTCCCTTTGCCTTGCGGCGCTTATGCCATACGAAGAGCGCCCCGCCGCATGAGATTGTTCCGCATCCTGACTTTTAAAGAACTGAAAGGGTATTTCCTGACGCCGTTCGGCTGGGTGGTGCTGGCCTTTGTGACGATCATGCAGGGGGTCTCGCTGTCCACGGCGATGAAGGGGTTCCGCGACACGCCGGTGCGCGACAGCCTGGTTTACGTGACCTTCCACACGCCGCTGTTCTGGTTTTATTTCCTGTTTATTTTCCCGCTGATCACGATGCGGCTGTTTTCCGAGGAGGAGCGGTCGGGGACGCTGGAAACGCTGCTGACCGCGCCGGTGAGGACCTGGCAGGTGGTGTTTTCAAAATACGCGGCGGCGATGATTTTCTACACGGTGCTGTGGATTCCGGGGTTCATCCAGTTCAAGATGTTCGAGTGGGTCACGCACCTGCCGCCGGCCTTCACGCCGGGCGCGCTCGGGGGGGCGTTCACGGCGGTGATGCTGATGGGCGCGGCGTTCACGGCCATCGGCTGTCTGGCCTCGGCGCTGACTTCGAGCCAGATCATCGCGGGGATTCTCACGATCGGGCTGCTGGTGATCCAGTATTTCATGGGCTACGTGACGATCATCTGGGGCGAGTCGTTCGCCGGGGCGGAGTTTTTCCACTACATTTCCTCGCAGCAGCACCTGCATTATTTCGCCAGCGGATTGTTCGACACGCGGCCGATGGTTTACTTCCTGAGCCTCGCGTTGTTCGTCCTGTTCCTGACCTATCAGGTCGTGGATTACCGTCGCTGGCGCCGTTGATTTTTCCGTCATGTCCGAATCTTCCTCCGAGCCCAAAGGAAAACCCGCCCGCCCGCTGAACCGCTGGGGACTGGGGACGTTGTCCGTGTTTCAGATCGCTTTTCTCACGATCATTCTCATCGCGCTGAATTATCTGGCGGCGCATCATTTCACCCGCGTGGATTTGAGCCGTGGCGCGGATTACAGCCTTTCTCCCGCGACGAAAAACTACCTGAAAAGCAAGGCGCTGAAGGATCACGGGAAGCCGATCAAGTGGATCATGGTCTTCCGCCGCAGCTCGCCATTTTACGAGCGGGTGCGGGCGCTGGCCGAGGAATACGAGCGGCATTCCGGCGGGAAGATCGACTTGCAGGTCGTCGATCCGCTGCGCAGCTCGGACCGCACGCAGGAAGTGATCGCTGCCTACGGGCTGCCGCTGACCAAGGATCTGCTGATCATGGACGCGCGGACGGATGACGGGCCGGTGTCCACCGAGCAGAAGCTCAAGGCCACGGCGGGCGATCCGCTGGCGGACGAGAAGCCGGTGCGCGTGCTCAATCCCCACGTGAAGATCATCGTGGCCGACGACATGGCCGTTTATACGACGGCGGGCAACCAGCGGAAGATTTCCGGCTTCCAGGGCGAGGACGTGCTCACCGCGCGGCTGGTGGAGTCGATCGAAGGCCGCACGCGCAAGATGGTGTTCCTGGCGGACAAGAGCCGGTTGGATTTCGAAGGGGAAAACTCGCCGATGAAGTCGCTGCAGGACACGCTGCAGTTTCAAAACGTCGAGCTCCGCGGCATCAATCTATCCGGCCTGACGGAAATCCCGGCGGACGCGGAAGGCATGGTGATGGTGGCTCCGAAATACGACCTCACCGACGAGGAACTCGCCGTGCTGGAAAACTATTGGAACAGCCCGCGCGCGGCGATGCTCTTCCTGTTGAAAGCCGGCGACACGCCGCCGAAATTGCGGACTTTCCTGCGGAGCAATGGCGTGACGCCGCGCCGCGACCGGGTGATTACGCGGGTCGGCGAGCGCATCGACACCACGGCGCGCGGGATGTTCACCTACGGCGTGGATTTCATCAAGGATCTCTCTGGGCAGGCGACGGTGATCGAAGGGGCCAGTTCGTCACTTGAAGTCCGTGAGGGCGCGGAGGATTTGACCAACCGGAAAATCAGCGCCATCGGCCTGATCGAGACGCCGAAGGAATTTTGGGGTGAAACGAAATTCGGGGAAAAGAACATCACCTTCGACGAAAAGGAAGACACCAAGGGGCCGCTCGTCCTGGCCGCGAGCGTCACGCGCGGGGCGGTGAGTGACGATCGCTTCGCCGCCGACATCTCGCGGATGGTGGTGATTTCCAACACCGATTTCCTCGATCCCAGACAGCAGCGTGCGGAAAACATGGATTTCCTCGCCTCCTCGGTGAACTGGTTGATGAACCGCGAGTCGCTCGCCGGTATCGGCCCGCGTGATCTCCGGACTTACAAGCTGCCGATTCTCGACGCCCAGGTCTCGTTCATCAACCGGGTGAACCTGTTTTTCCTGCCCGCCTTCCTGATTGTCGCGGGTGCTTTCATCTGGTCCTCGCGCCGCGCCTGATTTGCCATGCGTTCCCTCGGATTCACCTTCATTCTGGCGTTACTGGCCGTTTTCTTCTGCGGGCTGGCGGGCTGGCAGTGGATGGCGGGGAATTTTGATTCGGTCTTCGGCGCGCCATCCACGCCGGTCGGCCAGAGGATTTATTCCCATTTCAATGCCTCCGAGGTGAAGAGCATCCGGGTTTTCCAAAACGGCGTGACCGCCAGCTTCGAACTCGGTGCGAACGGCTGGCAATGCACCGAACCCTGGCAGGACCGGATGGACCCGCGTGCCGCCGTCACCATCATCAATTTCACTCTCGGCATGCGCGTCGAGGATGTCGCGAAAACCGGCGAGGTGGACGCCCAGAAAGCCGGCTTGAAGGAAAGCGGCATCAGCATCCGGCTCGAAGGCGAGCACCGGAAACCGCTGGCCAAATACAAGCTCGGTCGCCAGACGCCCTGGCTGGCCACCATTGCGGACATGGAAAAACCGGTGCCCACCGTGTTCGTGCAGCCGCGTGACGAGGATCACAAGAGCCACATTTACGTCTGCACCGGCGATATCGGCCCGCTGTTCAAGGATGGCTTGAAATACCTGCGCGACCACCGGCCCTTTTATTTCAATCCGGTCGGGTTGCAGAAAATCACCATTCGCGCCGTGCAGGGCGAGCTCACCCTGGGACGCGAGACTCCGCAAAGTCCGTGGCGGGTGATCAAGCCGCTGGACCTCGCCACCGATCCCAAGGCGATGAAATCCCTGTTGGAAGGGCTTTATGAATTGCAGGCGACCAAGATTTCCGACCGGGCGTCCGTGACCCTGCCAGCCAATGCCGCGCTTGCGAAATCCGGGCAGATCACGATCCAGTCCTTCGGCTCGGCCACCGAGACCGTGCTCGATATTTTCCCTCCCGAGTCCGCTGAATCCCGCGAGGTGCGGGCCACCGTGAGCGACCGGCCCGGCACGGTTTTCGAACTGCCGCTCAAGCCCGAAGCCGACCTCGTTTCCCTGGCCGACCTGCCACTCGCCGTCAACGATCTGCGCGACTCCGCGCTGACAAACCTGAACATCCAGTCCTTGCGCGGCGTCCTGATCCAGCCCGCCACCGGCACTGAAATCCTGATCACCCGCACCCCGCCGCGACCGTGGATGGCCACCATCGACGGCCAATCGCAGGAGGCCAATGAAGAGCGCCTGTTCACGCTGCTCAAAATGGCGACGGAAGGCCGCGCGACGGGATTTGAAACGGATGCCGCCACGGACTTCACTCCGTGGGGACTGCACCGGCCGTTCTTGAAATTGCGCTTCCTCGGACAGGATGACCGCTCCATCGAACTCGCATTCGGTCTCGACGGCAAAGGCGGTTATTTCGTCAACCGGGTCGGCACGTCCACGGTGATGCGGGTGGATGCGGCGCTTGTTTCATCGATCCCGATCAAGCCCTACGAATGGCGGCACGCGCGGCTGTGGTCGATCGACCGGGTGAACCTGATGGCGATCACGCGCATCGCCACCGGCCAGCCGCCGTTGGAGCTGCGCTATGATTTCGATAAGCCCGATCCGTGGACCGCGAGTCGCGAAGAGAAAAGCGTGACCGCGAATCTCAACCCGGCGCATGCGAACTACATGCTCGACGCGCTCGAAGGCCTCAAGGTCACCCGCTGGCTTTCACCCGATGACGCCTCCGCGAATCAGGCGCTGCTCAAGCCGTCACTCGTTTTCAAGGTCATCGAAAAAGGCATCAATGACATGGGTGATTTCAAAGGGCTCGTCACCCGCGAAGTCATCCTCGCTCCCGCAACCACCGGGGCGAACCCCGGATTCTACTATGGCCGCGCCGGTGGGGGCAGTCATCCGTTCATGCTGGATCGTGACACCTATGGCAAGCTGGCCACGGAACTCCTGGAGAAGGAGTGAGGCGTTGAAAAGAGGGTGGGTTTGGCGGAGGGCGGTTGTTTGCCGGTTTCCGGATATGTCCGGAACTGCTGATGTTAGATAGGTGAGGTTGATTATTAAGTAAATCGGATTATCAGCCGGGCGTCCTGTGGAATATTTCTGCTTGTATCGAAAATACTTGCATTTGGAAATATTAAAGACTAATACGGAAATCCCATGAAAGCCTCCCCCCAAACCATGACATTGTTATGTCTTGCCCTCGCCGGACAGGTTTTCGGAGCCAAAGTCATTCCGAACCACGCCGTCGCCGATCTGGTGCTTGGGCAGCCAGATTTCAACACCGCCACCGTATTGGAG
The DNA here is from genome assembly GCA_964469395.1 of uncultured Luteolibacter sp. Taxonomy (GTDB): domain Bacteria; phylum Verrucomicrobiota; class Verrucomicrobiia; order Verrucomicrobiales; family Akkermansiaceae; genus Luteolibacter. The sequence goes on along the minus strand of CAYXZE010000028.1, from coordinate 1,892 downwards.
ACGACGAATTCATTCATGTTCAGCTACCCCACGGCGGTGGTCGTGGATCCTGTCACCCGGAAGGTGTTTGTGAGTGACTTCGGCAACGACCGGGTGCTGCGCTTCTCAAGCGCGGCCGCTCTGGTCAATGGAAACGCCGCGGAAGCGGTTTTCGGACAGCCCAACTTCACCGGCAACACCAGCGCGGTTACGCAGTCGCGGATGAGTTTGCCGGGCGGCTTGTTTCTGGATAGCAAGGGACGACTTTGGGTGGCGGACACTTTTAACAACCGGGTCATCATGTTCAGTTCCGCAAGCACCCGGGGCAGCCTGCCGCTTGCGGATAAGGTGTTCGGGCAGCCGAATTTCATCACCAAGACCGCGGGCACGACCGACAGGAAAATGTATGAACCGCTTGGTGTCTGGGTGGACTCCAGCGACACCTTGTGGGTGGCGGATTCCGGAAATCACCGGGTCTTGCGTTTCGAGACGGTAAGTAACAATCCCAACCAGGATTCCGCTGCCGATGCCGTTCTCGGTCAGGCAAACTTCACCACCGGCACGCCCGGTTCTGGCGCGACCGGTTTTAACAACCCGACGAGTCTTGCGGTATCCGGAAACGGGGCGCTTTTTGTAGCGAGCGCCAATGATAACCGGGTGCTCCGTTTTAATAACGCCCTCAGCCTCCCCGGCGGTCTCAACAATGCCAGCGCGGTTCTGGGGCAACCGAACCTTTCGGAAACCGGAGCGGGCTTGAGCGCGGCCCGAATGAATCGACCTTACGGCGTCACCGTCACTCCGGACGACACGCTTTGGGTGTGCGAAGGTGGCAATCATCGGACCATTCGTTTCACCAATGCCTCCACTTTGAACAGCGGAGCGTCGGCTAACGGCGTCGTGGGCCAGCCGAATTTCATCACCAATGCGATTAACACGACCGACAGAGGGTTGAATCGTCCGCTTTACGCGCCCTTTGTCGATGCGACCGGCAGCTTGTGGGTTTCCGACGACCTGAATAACCGCATCCTGCGTTTCCCGCCGGATGTGACCAAGCCGTTGCTAACAGTCACCAGCCTCGTTCCTCAGAAAACTACTGAGATAGAGCAACTGATCAAGGGAGCCGCCAAAGACGCATACGGCGTCGCGAAGGTGCAATACCGGATCGGCAGCGGGGATTTGAAAACCGCGAGCGGTACCACCAGTTGGCAGTTCAAGGCTCCGCTGGTGCTTGGCGAAAACAAAATCACCATTTTCGCGACAGATTCCGTGGGCAACGAGAGTTTTGTCAAAACCATCAAGATCGAGCGAGTGAAAGACCCCATCCCGCCGGATGTGACCAAGCCATCACTAATCGTCACCAGCCTCGTTCCTCAAAAAACTGCCGGGAAAGAGCAATTGATCAAGGGAACCGCCAATGACGCTTCCGGCATCGCGAAGGTGCAATACCGGGTCGGCAATGGTGTCTTGCAAACCGCGAGCGGCACCACCAGTTGGCAGTTCAAGGCTTCGTTGGTGCTGGGTGAAAACAAAATCACCATTTTCGCGACAGATGCCGCGGGCAACGACAGCCTCGTCAAAACCATCAAGATCGAGCGTGTGGACGACCCCATCCCGCCGGATGTGACCAAGCCATCACTAATCGTCACCAGCCTCGTTCCTCAAAAAACTGCCGGGAAAGAGCAATTGATCAAGGGAACCGCCAATGACGCTTCCGGCATCGCGAAGGTGCAATACCGGGTCGGAAATGGTGTCTTGCAAACCGCGAGCGGCACCACCAGTTGGCAGTTCAAGGTTCCGTTGGTGCTGGGTGAAAACAAAATCACCATTTTCGCGACAGATGCCGCAGGCAACGACAGCCTTGTCAAAACCATCAAGATCGAGCGAGTGAAAGACCCCATCCCGCCGGATGTGAC
>CAYXZE010000027.1:0-16024 GCA_964469395.1 uncultured Luteolibacter sp. | reverse complement strand
CCTTGATCTCCAGCTCGTTCGAGCGCTGGCTGTAAGTGTCCGTGCACAGGTTCGGTTTTTTCAACAGGCAGGCCAGCGCGCCGACCAGCGAGGCATAGTTGGCGGGACCCTTGACGTTTTCCAAATGCAGCGGCGAGGACCAACTGTCGGTCCCCCAGAAATACGGGAACACCGTGTCCCGCGCGTCCTTGAGATTTCCCGGCAGGTTGTGGATTTCCGGGTTGGATGCCGCCGTTTCGTAGTTCTGCGTCATTTGATGCGCGGGCGGCAGGGTTTCCTCCGCCTGCATCGCCATCAGGAACTCCTGGAAAATCCCGGAGATGGCATGGGGATCGCAGGTGAAGAAGGTCTTTACGAGCTGGTCATAGCGGGTCGGGTCCATGCGGTAATGTATCACCCTGAATTCAGAAACGAGAAATCCGAATTTCCCCGCCTTCGGAACGATCAGGGTGAGAGCCGCTCGATTTTCCAGCCGTCACCCTCGCGCCGATAGACGAGGCGGTCGTGCAGGCGGGCGGGGCCGCCCTGCCAGAACTCGATCATCTCCGGCACCACCCGGTAGCCACCCCAGAACGAGGGCAGCGGAATCTCGCCGTGGGAGAATTTATCCTTAATCTCGGCGAGCTTCTGCATCAGGAATTTCCGCGAGGTGATCACTTCGCTCTGGTTGGAAACCCACGCGCCGATCTGCGATTCGCGCGGGCGGGAGGCGAAGTATTTCAGAGATTCCGCAGTGGTGATTTTCTCGACCGTGCCCTGGATAATCACCTGACGCTCCAGCGTGATCCACGGGAAAAGCAGGCTCACGCGCGGATTGCGCTCCATTTGTTTCGCCTTGCGGCTGCCGTAGTTGGTGAAAAAGACGAAGCCGTCCGCGTCATAGTATTTCAGCAGCACGGTGCGCTGGCTGGGCATGCCGGTTTCATCCACGGTGGCCAGCGTCATGGCGTTGGGCTCGTGCAGGCCGAGTTCGGTGGCTTGGGCGAACCAGGAGGAAAACTGGGCGACCGGGTCGGCATTCATTTCCCCGCGCTTCAGGCCGCGGTCGGAGTATTCTTTGCGGAAATCGGCAAGATTCATGGGCTAGGGATAATTGCCGGGCGGCGGATGTGCAAGGCTGGCGGCGGGGGGCGGCAGGGCATCTCCATTTGGAATTTTTTTCAGCCGCGAAAAGGATCGGAAAACACGCGGAAATGGAAATGACCGGGGTTTTTGCTTCAAGGTGGAATCACGAGCGTCTCAAGCCGCAGCCTGAAAATCCAGATGCGTCGGCCCTGCCAAAACCAGGAATTTTCGTTTCTTTCTCCTTTTCGTCTCCGGCCTGCCCGATAGCCTTCGGGGGCCTGATGCCCGCCCGTAAATCCACCATCCCGAACCCGGGAAGAACAAGCCCCTCGAATCCCGGATCCGGGGCATTCCGGCGCGTCGCCAGCATCCTCAAATCCGCCTGCTTGGAAAAGATGTTCGTCTGATTTTTGGAGTGCGGCGCTTTCAATCATCCGGCAACCCCGCGACCATTCATCCAAAGCGGCGGAAACCGCCGCACTCCAAACCAGCCAAATCCGCCAGCTTCATGAACCATCTGATCCTTTACACGACCGAAGACGGCAAGAGCCGGATCCAGCTCCGCGCGGAGGAGCGGACCGTCTGGCTGACTCAGCTTGAAATGGCGGAGTTGTTCAGTGCCACCAAACAGAACATTTCCCTCCACTTGAAGAACATCTTCGAGGACGGGGAGCTGGCGGAGATTTCAGTTGTCAAGGAATCCTTGACAACTGCCGCCGACGGGAAGAACTACGCCACCAAGCTCTACAACCTCGATGCCATCCTCGCCGTGGGCTACCGCGTGCGCTCGCCGCGTGGCGTGCAGTTCCGCCGCTGGGCCAGCACCGTCCTCAAGGAATTCCTGCTCAAGGGCTTCGTCATGGATGACGAGCGTCTCAAGAACCCGGATGGCCGCCCGGACCACTTCGACGAGATGCTGGAGCGCATCCGGGACATCCGAGCCTCCGAGAAACGCTTCTACCAGAAAGTGCGCGATCTTTTCACCCTGAGCAGCGACTACGATAAGACGGACAAGGCCACGCAGGTCTTCTTCGCCACGGTGCAGAATCTTCTCATGTTCGCGGTCACCGGGAAGACCGCCGCCGAACTCATCACGGCCAGAGCAAAAAGCGATGACCCGCATTTCGGACTCCTGCACTGGAAGGGCGCCAAGGTGCGGAAAGCTGACATCCTCGTGGCCAAGAACTATCTGACCGAGGACGAGATCGACACCCTGAACCGGCTGGTGGTCATCTTTCTGGAAACCGCCGAGCTGCGTGCCAAGAGCAAGCAGGAGACGCGCATGAGCTTCTGGAAAGCAAATGTGGATCAGATCATCACCTCAAACGGCTTCCCGTTGCTGACCCATGCCGGCTCCATCAGTCATGAGCAAATGGAGCGTCAAACAAGCGCGCTTTACCTCGACTACGACCAACACCGGAAGACACGGGAAGCGCAGGAGGCCGACCAACAGGACGAGGCCGCGCTCAAAGCTCTGGAGCAAAAACTCAAACACCGACCTCATTCCTGAGAATGTCGCGTTTCCTCATCGCGGCAGGGTGATCTGCAGCACGGTGGAGTCCTCCAGCGCTTTCAACGGTGCGCCATCGCGCGGCAGCAGGATGAATTGGCCCTTGGGGAAACGGCGCTGCCCGTCGCTTTCCAAAAGGCCGTCCACCACCGAGATGATGGAAAACCGGTCGTCGCGCGGGTTGGTGATCGTTTCGCCGAGCTCCAGGGATTTGCGGTCGGTTTTGAAATATTCGCAGCTCGCCAGATTGTCGCCGGCGGGTTGGTCCATGGCGGGCTCGAAGTCCTGGAAGTCGATGCTGGCGAGTGAATCGCCGGGGTGGAGTTCGCGCGGTTTGCCATCCAGACCGAGGCGGTTCCAGTCGAACACACGGTAGGTGGTGTCCGAGTTCTGCTGGATTTCATGGATCAGGAATCCCGCGCCGATGGCATGCAGCCGCCCGGAGGGGATGAAGATCGATTCGCCGGGAGCGGGCGCGACCGTGTGCACGCAATCGGCGACGGTGCCGTTGGTGATGGCTTTTTCGAAATCATCGCGAGTGATGCCGTTTTTCAGGCCGACGTGGAGTTTCGCACCGGGTTCGCAGTCCGCGATGAACCACATTTCGGTTTTCGGCTCGCCGCCGAGCGTTTCGGCGAGGTGCGCCGGGGGGTGGACCTGGATCGAGAGGTCGTCCCGGGCGTCGAGCACCTTGATGAGAATGGGGAAGCGCGGGTGGTCGAGAAAGCCCTCGCCGAAAATTTCCTCGCGATGGTGAGTCCACAGGTCGTGCAGCGTGGTGCCTTTGAAGGTGCCGTGGTTGACGATGGATTGCTCCGTTTCCCGATCCACGATTTCCCATGACTCGCCGTAGGGCTTTTTCGAGTCGGGCAGCGAGCGGTCATAAACGCGTTCGAGCTCGCGACCGCCCCAGATTCGTTCCATGTAAAGCGGGGCGAAGGTGATGGGTTCCATGTCCGGGGTGATAACCGTGCCGGACGGCATTGGCAATTGCGGAGAAAGCCGACGGTTGACCCGGCGGCGAGTTGTGGTGAAAATAGCCGCGTTTTGGTAGATCAAGGAAATCCAGTTCCAGCATCCGGTGCACCGGTCCGACGACGCGGGAGATTCCGGCGCCGGATTATTTTCTGCCTGATATTGGTGGCCGGGCTGGTCTGGCTGGACGGGCCGGGCTTGCGGCTGATCGCGCCTCGTGTGGCGGGCCATTATCTGGAAAAGGCCGGGCTGCGGGGAAATTTCAAGGTCGCGGGCAGTCTCACCGGCGGGTTGTCGTTTTCCGATCTGCGGATCGAGGGCGACAAGGATCTCGCCAGCCTGAGCATCGGGCGGGTGGTTCCGATCTATCAATTGAGCGGTTTGGTCAAGGGGCGGCTTGAGGCGCTGACCATCGACGGCATCCACGCGGATTTGCGCCTCGGGTTGGAAAAAACCGACGGGGAGGGCAAGCCGCCGCCGGATCTCAAAAAACTGGCGGAAACGCTGCGTGCGATCCGCGGGCAGGTCATTCCCCTGGAACTGGATTTGAAAAACATCAGCATCGCCGCCACACGCGATGGAAAGCCGGAATTCAGTCTCGCGCCGAGCCGGATTTCCCACCAGGCGGGGGGCGGTCAATTGAATCTCGAACTCGGCGCGATCACTGATTTCACCGGGCGCGAGTGGCCGGCCCGGCAGTCCGTGATCGAGTGGAACGCGGATGATCTAACCGTTTCGCGCGTCGATCCGTTTCCGGGCGTGAGTGTCCGCGAGTTTGTCATGCGGATTCCGGCGGGTGGCGGGCCTTCGGTGGATGCGGAGGTGCATCTTGACGAGGCGGTGTTCGTGGTGACGAGCACTCCCGGATTCTCCTCGGTGAAAATCGACCTGCGGGAAGGCAAGCTGCAGCTCGATGAAGCGGCGCGGCGTTTCGGCATCGCGCTTCCGGCGACCTCGACTCTAACGTCACTGGCGGTCGAAGCGGATCAGGTTTTTCCGGATCCCAAGGAGGCGGTCGGGACGGTCCGGTTGCTCCTGGAGGATGCCGTCTGGCAGGATTGGAAGGCGGGCGAGCTCGGAGTGGACGTGACGCTGGCCGCGGATCAGGCGACTGTCGCCGCGCACGGCGTGATGCTGGGCACCGGTTTTTCGCTTGATGCCGCCGCTCCGGTGGCGCGGGAAAACGGTCGTTTCACGCTGGGGGATGCGGCTGGGAAATTCAACGTCGCGGACGTGCCGAAGCTTCTTCACGAGCTGTCAGCCCGCGTCCCGGCAATCGATCCCGAGGCTCCTGTTCCGCCGGCGATGGCGGATGGAAATTTCAAAATCACCTTTGATCAAAACCGACCGCGCGCCGCCGATGCCGATCTTGTCTTGAAACCGGGGGACGAAACGCTCGTGTCGGGCGTCACGCTCAAAGGGCGCTGGTCTGACGGACAGCCGCTTGCCGCGGACCTCGCGCTCGACGGCCTGGCCGCCTCGGCGACCTATCATCCGGACTCCGCGATCTATCAGGCCACGCTCGTCCTGGATGATTTCACCAGCCGCCGGATAGATCGCTGGCTGGCGGTGGTGAGGGTGAGGCCCGGCGGCGCGGCCACTCTGACCGGGAAGTGGAGCGGTGGCGGGGAGTTGAAAACGGGCCGGCACCGTGGCGAGCTGTCTTTGGCCCGGGCCGGTTGGTCGCGCGAAGCGGCGTCTCCGGTCACTGCCAGCGGCGGCATCCGCTATGACTGGCCGGGCACGGTCGAAGCCGGCGGCCTGCGCCTGCAAATGGACGGGCAGACGGTGACTGCGGACGCCTCGCTGGCGAAAGGTTTGTTAGAAGTCCGGCGTTTCCTCTGGAGCGACGGCGGGACGGAACTCGCCGAGGGTTCCGCCAAGCTGCCGGTGCCGGAGGATTTCGCGAAATGGCGGGACACGCTCGCCCGGGATGCGCGGCCTCTGGATCTGACCGTCCGCTCGCGGGTGCTCTCTCTGGGGCTTCTCAAGCCGTGGATTCCCGCCATGGAGCAACTCGATCCGCGTTCCACCGGAGAGCTTGAGGTCAGGATTTCGGGCACTTATGGCGGGCCGGTTGTCGATGCCCGGCTGGAAGCCCGCGACCTGCGCTCGCCCGCCCGGCCGAAGCTCCCGCCCGCGGATTTGAAGATCGTGCTCGCGGCTCGCGATGGCCGCATCGTCATTGACGGCACCGCGACCGCGCCCGATTTTCCGGCGGCGGTGCTGAAGGCCGCCATGCCGTTTCGTCCCGCGGCCTGGGCGGAAAATCCCGGGTTGGTGAAAGAGGAACCCGTCGAGGCGCGCGCCGATTTATCGCGCCTGGACCTCTCGCGCTTCACCTCGCTGGTGCCTGCCGCGGAACAGATGACCGGCAGCGTCACCGGAAATATCCTGGTTTCCGGAAAGGCCGGCAAGCCCGTGCTCAAGGGGGGCGTGGATCTAACTAATGCCAGCCTCCGTTTCATCAACGAGCGTTTTCCCGCCATCAGCGGCGTGAGCGGCAGGGTGGATTTGGCGCTCGACCGCATCGTTCTCAAGAACCTGAAAAGCACCATCGCCGGCGGGACGTTGCAGGGCGAAGGCTCGGTGGTGGTTTCCAACGGGAAATTGGGCGAGGTCGATTTGCGGCTTCGCGGCAACCATTTGCCGTTGGTCCGCAATGATTTCCTGATCCTCCGCACCAATGCGAATCTCCGCGTGCAGGGCACCCTGGAACGTTCGGTGGTGTCCGGCACGGTCGGCACGGTGGACAGTATTTTCTATCGGGACATCGAGCTGCTGCCCATCGGCGTGCCGTTCACGGGACCTTCGGCGGCGGCCGTGCCGAAAATCGACCCGCCGAGAAACCGGACGAGCGCCATTCCCGCACCTTTCCGGAACTGGGGGCTCGATCTGACCGTCCGCACGGATGAGCCGTTCATCATCCGCGGAAATCTAGCCGATGGAGACATCACCGGAAAGATCCGCATCCGCGGCACGATGGGGGCTCCGGCGCCGGACGGGTCCGTTAGAATCCGGGATTTCCGCGCGGAGCTGCCTTTCAGCACCTTGTCCATTCCTTCCGGCACGGCCACGTTCACGCCCGCCACCGGCTTCGATCCGATTCTGGAAATCCGCGGCACGGCCGAGCCGCGGCCTTATCGCGTGACCGTGTTCGCCTATGGCCGCGCGTCGGATCCCCAGCTCGTTCTAACATCCAATCCGCCGCTGCCGGAAAATGAAATCATGACCCTGCTCGCCACCGGCACGACCACCAGCGGGCTGGAAGATCCGCAGGCCGCCTCGTCGCGCGCGATGCAGTTGCTCGTCGAGGAGTTGCGGCGCGGGCGCTTCCGCTTCGGCAGGCAGCTCCGGCCGTTGTTAGGTCTGCTCGATCGCGTTGATTTCAGCCTGGCCGAGGCCGATCCCTATTCGGGCGAATCCTTTTCCACCGCCACGCTGAACATCACCGACCGCTGGTTCCTTTCCGCGGGCATGGGGGCGACCGGCGATACGCGGGTCCTCGCCATCTGGCGGCTGACTTTCCATTAATGACCGCGCTCCGCATCATTTTCCCGTTCCTTCTAACCGCGCTGGCCGCCGGGGCGGAGACGCGCGTGCGGCTCACCGGCATGAAGGACAAGAGCGAGCATCAGATCCTCGGGCTGATGGGCGGGCGGCTGGAGCATGTCTTGTCCGACACCGCCTCCGCCTCGCGCGCGGATGATGCCGCGTTCCTCGTCCGGCAAGTGCTGCGGAAAGACGGCTATGCCCGGGCCCGGGTGGATTGGAAGGTTGTCAGCCGCTCGGAAATCCTTCTAACCGTTCACGAGGGCGGGCGTCTTTCGCTGGGCGGGGTCACGATCACGGGAGTGCCTGCCGCCGAGGCGAAGAAGCTCGCCAAACTCTACGCCAAGCCCGCGAACAAGGGCCGTCCGATCACGTCCGGGAGCCCGCCATTCCGCGAGGAAGACGTGGAAACCGGCCTTTCCTTCATCCGCCAGGAACTCAATGCGGGGGGGTATTGGGCGGCGGAGGCCGGTGTCACTTCCCGCGATGTTGATTCTGTTAGCGGCGAGGTTCGGCTCGTCATCGGCGTCCGCCCCGGCGCGCGGCACCGCATCGGGGAGGTGGAAATCGTCAGCCCGGACCAGCGCGGGGTGGTGGAAACGAAAGCCGCGGCGCAGCCTTTCGTGGGCATGGATGCGACTACCGGAAACCTCAACGCCATGCGCCTGGCGGTGGAGGAGGCTTTTAGAAGCCAGGGTTATCCGGATTCGAAAATCACCATGAACCGGAGCCTGGCCGGATCGCGATTCGTTCCGGAGTTTTACATCGAGCTGGGAAAACGCGTCCGCCTCAACCGCGTCCGCGTCGAGGGCCTGGAACGCACCCGCCCGGCGCGTCTCGCCTCGCGGATGGAGGCCCTGGAAGGCGAGTGGTATGACGAGGCGGCGATGAACAAGCGGCTCCGCGGCTTTCTGGCCACCGGCGCGTTTTCCTCCGTGCGTGTCGAGACCACGGAGGTGGAGGAGGGCCGGATCGACGCCACCCTGCACTTCGACGAGGCGAGGGCTCGTGAAGTCTCCATCGCGGCGGGCGCGGATTCCTATCAGGGTTTCATTCTCCGCACCACTTATGCCGACCGCAATCTGATGGGGGGGCTTCGCGGTTTCAGCTCCGGTTTCGAGTTCAGTTCGCGCGGCGTGCTGGGAGAAACTCGCATCACCGATCCGTGGTTGTTCGGCACCGATGTTTCCGCCACCGCCCGCTTGTATGCGCTGATCTATGGTCGCGAGGGCTACGATGCTCTTGAAACCGGCCTGGAAGGCAAGGCGGTCTGGAAATTCGGCGATCACTATACGCTCGATGTCCTTGCCGGGTATTCCGTGGTGAATCTCAGCCAGGACGGATTGCCCGCGTCCGCGCTTGGCGAGACGGTTTACGCGCACCCCCGCCTTCGCGTCACCCAGACGATCGACTTCCGCGACAGCGCGGTGCTGCCGAAGAAGGGCTGGCATTTGGAAATTCCGTTGGAGGTCGGGACGGCTGTTGGAGATCTAACAACGAGTTATGCGAAGACCGGTCTGGCGGGCGGATGGCATCATGTCATCAATCCGGACTATCAGCTAGGTCTTGGCGGCGAGTGGGGAGTGCTGGTGCCTTCGGGCGATGGCGGGGATCTGCCGATCGAACTGCGTCTTTTCAATGGCGGCTCGCGCAGTGTCCGCAGTTTTCCCGAGCGCGAACTCGGCCCGACCGTGGACGGCTATCCCACCGGCGGCGAGGCGATGTGGTGTGCCAATGCCGAACTCATCCGCAGCCTCGGCGGCAGTCTCAAGGCGGTTGCCTTTGTCGATGCCGGAGGTCTTGCGCGGAATTTCGATGAAATCGGCTCCAGTGAAATCGAAGTCGCCGCCGGTCTCGGTTTGCGGCTGGATTTGCCGGTCGGTCCCATCCGTCTCGAATACGGCCACAATCTCACCCGGGATCACGGCGAACCCGCAGGCACGCTTCATTTCGCCATCGGGATGACGTTTTAAGCGGGAATTGTCTGGCGGGTTGTCCGGGATTGGTGCTTTTCAGGTCAGTGGAGGAAATGATCAACTCGATGGACCGGCATGGCTGGGTAGCGGTGCCGGGCTGCATCGGGGCCGGGGACTCGCTGCGGCTGAGGAACGAATGCGAGACGGCGTGCGGGAACGGGGATTTCCGCCGGGCGGGAGTCGGCAGGGGCCGGGATCTGCAAATTCGCGAGGACATCCGCGGGGATCAGGTGATGTGGCTGCAACCGGGAGAAGCCTCGGTGGAGCAGGGGATCTATCTGGCGTGGCTGGAAACCCTGCGATTGGCGCTGAACCGGCGGTTTTTTCTCGGCTTGTTCGAGTTCGAGGGGCACTTCGCGATCTATCCGGAGGGCGCGTTTTACAAGGCGCATCTGGACCGCCATGCGGGGACGAGCGACCGGATCGTGACGGCGATTCTCTATCTGAATCCGGATTGGCAGCCGGGCGATGGCGGGGAGTTGAAACTGTGGACGACTGCGGGCGAAAAGGCGGGTGAGTTCGTCCTGATCGAGCCGCGGATGGGCACGCTGGTGTGTTTCATGGCCGGGGATTTCTGGCACGAGGTGATGCCCGCGCGGAAAACCCGGATGAGCATCACCGGGTGGTTCCGCCGGGTGTGATTGTAAGGAGGGCGGGACTTCGGCCCGCCTGCCGATGGGAAGAGAAAGGGATGAGCTTCGCGCTTTTGCTTTCTCCACGCACCGGCAAGGGACGAGACGTCCCTTCTCCAGAACGGGGCGATCGGAGATCGATCTTACAGGGCTGCTAACAGCAGTGCTCCGCGGATGCCGGCTTGTTGGCCGAGGGCGGGAGGGAGGACGTAACAGGAGTCCAGGGCCGGCGGGAAATATCCGGCGGCGATTTCCCGCAACCGGGCGTGGATCTTTTCATGCAGTCCATCCACCTGCGACACTCCGCCGCCGACGATGACTCGGGACGGGGAAACAATCGCCAGCAGCGAGAGGATGCCATGCGCGAGATACCACGCCTGGGTGTCCCAGGCCGGATGGGTTGCGGGAAGCTCGTGGGCCGGAGCTCCCCACCGTGCGGCGATGGCGGGACCGCTGGCGAGGCCTTCGAGGCAATCTCCGTGAAACGGGCAGACGCCGGGGAAGCCGTCGCCCGGCTGGCGCGGGACCTTGAGGTGGCCGAACTCCGGGTGGATCGCGCCGTGGACGAGCCGTCCTCCTGATAGAATACCGCCGCCGATGCCGGTGCCGATGGTGATATACGCCACGTCGTCTAGGCCAGCGGCCGCACCGATTCGGGCTTCCGCCAGGGCGGCGGCGTTGACGTCGGTGTCGAGTGTCAGGCGGGCGTGCGGAAAGGCGGCGGAAAGCGCGGCGGTGAGGGAGAATCCCGCCCAGCCGGCTTTCGGCGTGGCGAGCATCTGGCCGTAGTTGGTCCGGCCGGGAACGATGCCGATGGGGCCGAACGCCGCGATGCCGATGCTCTCCGGGGTTCCCCGTTCACGCAGCCAGTCGATGGCTGTCGCCAGCGTTTCTCCGGGATGCGTTGTCGGGAAACGGAATTCTTCGGTGACTGCGCCTTCCGTGGAACCGATCGCCACGACGGTTTTCGTGCCGCCAAGCTCGATGCCCGCAATCATGAATCAGCGGGCGGCAGCGGCGGCGGCGAGTGCCTCGCGGGTGATGCGGGTGATTTCCGACCACTTGCCGTCGTTGACGAGTTGCTTGTCCACCATCCACGAACCGCCGATCGCGGCGACGACGGGCAGCTTGAGGTAAGTCGCGAGATTGCCGGAGGAGACGCCGCCGGTGGGGACGAATTTCACGCCGGTGTGGGCGTATGGGCCGGATAGCGCCTTGAGCATGTTCACGCCGCCCGCCATTTCCGCAGGGAAAAACTTGAGCAGCTTGCAGCCGAGCGAAAGCGCGAGCTCCACATCGCTGGGCGTCATCACGCCGGGGGAGAATTGCAGGCCGGCCTCGTTGGCGGCGGCGATGATCGCGGGATTGAGGCCCGGCGCGAGGCCGAAGACCGCTCCGGCGTCCTTGGCGCGCCGCACCTGCTCTTTTTCCAGCAGCGTGCCCGCACCCAGCAGAATCTCCGGGAATCGGGCGGCGATGCGGCGGATCGACTCCTCGGCGGCGGCCGTGCGGAAGGTGATTTCCATGATGTCCAGCCCGCCTTCCAGCAGTGCTTCTGCCAGGGGTTCGGCGGATTCGGCACGGTCAAGAACGACGACGGGAACAATGCGTTTGGCGAGGATGCGGTCAATCATGGGGTCGGAAAATGGGCTGAGGGCGGGGAGCGTGGCGGAAATTCCTGAAATGACAAAGGAAATGGCGGAGAAATTCCACCAGTGCCGGAAACCAAAAAAGGCCCGCATCGCTGCGAGCCTGTTTCGTGAAAATCCAGCAGGATCAGCCGCCGATGTCGGTGCGGCCGGAAAGCTGGGCGCCTTCTTCCATCGAGAAAACCTTGGACTTGATGTCGCCGTTGATCTTGGACTTGTCTTTCAGTTCGCAGCGCTGGGAAGTGATCTTGCCCTCCACCTTGCCGTAAACCTTCACCTCGCCGGCGGTCACGTCACCCTTGACCACGGCGTTTTCCCCGATCGTCACCCGGCCCTTGTCGGAGGTGATTTCGCCATCGATCTTGCCGTCGATGATCATGTCGTTGGAGAAGCGGATGGAACCGGTGATTTCGATTCCGCTGGAGAGCACGTTGGTCGGATTTGCCATGACGGGGATAAAGGAGCAAAGGCCGGGTGGATTGGCAATGGGAAAGATTTGGGAAAGATTTCGGGATTCCGCTCAAAACTTCCACCCGCATCCCAGCGTGAATCCCAGCGCGTCGATCCCCGGATTCGGGTCGGTGAGGCCGAGATTCGAGTGGTGGATGAAATAAACGCCGCCGAGCAATGAAATGTCCCGGGTGATTTTCTGGCGCAGGCCGAGCTGGGTGAACCAGTTGAACGTGAGATCCTGGCCCAGCCCTTCCTCGCCGCCGGAGCTGTTGGTCACGCCGAGTCCGCCGCCGATTGAGAAAAACGCCGAGGTTTTTTGCGACGGGAACCAATACTCGATCGAAGGCGCGGCGGCGAGTCCCAGATAGATGTCTTCCGGACCTTTCGTGATCGCTTCGAACAAGGCGGAAAACCGGTGTCTGACCACCAGTCTCGCGCCCTCGTCATTTTCCCACCAGATCCAGGCGGCGGGGGAGCGGAGGGTGAGCTGGGTGGGGACGATCTCGTAGTCGATGGCCGTGTTGTGGCCGACGTTCCAGAGGTAGCCGCTTTCCACGGTCCATTCCCATGTGTCCGCTTCGTGGGCGGAGGCGGAAATGATCGACAGTCCGAGCAGGGCGAGTGTCTTCATGGACTTGATCTATCGGCTGTGGCGGATCCGGTCGAGAATCTAATACTCCTCTTCCTCGTCCCCCGGCACCGGCGGGATCACGTCCTCGCGCATCAGCAGGCGGCCGAGATCGAGGTCGCCCAGCAGGTCGCCCGGCGTGTCGCGGACGATGGCGGCGTAAGGCGTGATCCGGTCCAGCTCGGCGATCGCGCAGTGGACCATGGAGGAAATGATGTCGGCGTCGAATTTCTCGCGCTCGAAGAGATTGGTGATGCGGAAAACTAGGTATTCCCGGTCCAGGTCATACTCGAATCCGCCGAGCGTGAGCTGCTTGTTCGCGCGGGCGAGCAGTTCGAGGACGGGCGGCAGATGTTCCTCGTCGAGGTGCAGCGGGGACTCGGAAACCACGACCAGGGCGTTCAACTGGGGAAACGCCTGCGCGATCAGATCGACCCGCGTGTGGTGGGCGTCGAAACCGGCGCGGAGCACCTCGCGGCCTTCGACGAGTTCGCAATGCCAGCCGTTTTGGCCGAAGGCTTCTTCCACCGTGAGGATTTGTCGGGAATGGGGACGCATGAATGTTCAGCCGTTGGTGGCGGGCGGAGATAGCCGTCCGAGGACCGCCTTGGCAAGCAAGTCCCGCCGGTCCGCGCGGATTGGTGTGAGTGAAAGGTGGATGCCCGAGGTTTTTTCCGGGGTGTGATGGAGGGTGAGGCGCGCGGCTTTTTCATCCACCTCCGCGTGATCGATTTCCTGCCACAGCACCAGCCGCATGCCAGCGGCGGGCCGGAAAAACGGGAAAATCTCAATCCCCAGCGGCGTCAGGATCAGATAGGCGTGCCGTGTCAATCCCGCCGCCACCCGGCCGATCAGGGCGGCCAGAGCCAGTGGCGCCAGCGCCCAGGCGGGATGCGGCAGCCGCGGGTTGATGTCCCGGTAAGTCGCGGTCGCCAGGAGCGTGACGCCGGCCGCCACGAGCATGGCGGCGGCCAACCAGAAAAACCGCGCCTGCCCGGAGCGGGTGAAACGCAGTTCCTGCCCGGGGGATTGAATCCTGACGGCCATCGAATCAATCCGTCAGCTCCTCCACGGCGTGCTCGGCCGCGGTGAGTTCCGTTTCAAAATTGGCGATGTCGAATCCGCGGTTTTCCAGCACCGAGGGACTCTCGAAATCGCCGATCAGGGCGACGATGCGCTCCAATCCGAAAAGCGACGCGCCGCCTTTGCAGCGGTGCAGGTCATCGCGGAGCTGGCCGAAATTTCCCGCATCCACCAGCTCCCGCCAGCCGGTCATTTGGCGGCGGGTGTCCTTGAAATAGTCGAACGCCAGCTCCCGCAGCCCCGGCAAATCCCCATGCGCCATTTTGAGGAAATTGGCTTGGTTCATCGAGGCAAGGTTGGGCACAAAATCGCTATTCACGTGGGTGGGCAGCTTAACAGTAAAGTCCCCCTGAAAACGAAGCCTAAAATCACGCGGTGTTCAAAAGTTCAATCTATCAGGCACTGGCGGATCTCGTGCTCCAGCACCGGGATCAGATCCTGATGGCCGGTCGCCTTTGCCAGCTCCAGCCGCAGCCTGAGGGTGGCGGGCTGCCTGAGTTCGTCCTCGCTCATCGCGGCGATCCATTCGCCGGTCGCCGCGTAATCGCCGATCGCGAACGCTCCTTCCGCCTGCACCAACAATGACGGCTCCTCCGCCGCCAGCGGTTTTTCCCGGAAAACCGCCCATTTCGCGTGATCCGGCAGATTTTCCGGCACGTCCGGCCCCGAAACCTGCTCCAGATACATGAACTCATCGCCATCCTTGATGCGCCGCCAGTGGTTCAGGAGAATCACGATCACCAAGCCGAGAACCACGAACGAAGCCTCCATGAAAAACGGCGTGGTCAGGATGCCGAGCATGGTTCCCACCCACTCGCCCAGCACGCCGGGCAGCAGCCGCCAGCCCAGCAAAAGCCCCGTGACCACCACCGTGATCACCAGCAAAATGCCCGCCCCGATGGCGACTTGCCTCACCCGTTCATCATCCGTTCGTTTCATTTCCAGGCGGAACCTACCTCCCGCCGCCCGAAAACCAACCCTCTAAATCGACAAAGCATCGCAGTCTTTGCTCTTGGCTCCCGGCCCGCAGCTTCTTAAACCCCGCCATGCGGCTTTTTGACACGTTGACCCGGACCGAGCGCGAGCTTCGGCCACTCGATGGCACCACCTATCGCTTCTACTGCTGCGGACCCACCGTTTACGGTCCGGCGCACATTGGGAATTTCCGCACCTTCGTGCTGCAGGACGTGCTCCGCCGCACCTTGGAAACCGGCGGCACCCGCACCCTCCACGTCCGCAACATCACCGACGTGGACGACAAAACGATCCGGGATTCCCAAAAAGCCGGCCGGTCGCTCACCGACTTCACCGCCGGCTGGACCCGGAAATTCCACGCGGATTGCGAAAAACTCGGCCTGCTGCCGCCGCACATCGAGCCCGGCGCCGTCGAGCACATCCCGCAGCAGATCGCCATGATCGAAACGCTGGTGGAAAAGGGCCATGCCTACCCCTCCGACGACGGCTCGGTGTATTTCAAAATCTCCTCCTTCCCCGGCTACGGCCGGCTTTCCCGCCTCGACCAGCGCGAGCTAGACCTCGGGAAAACCCAGAACACCCGTTCCAGCTCGGACGAGTATGAAAAAGACAGCCTCTCCGACTTCGTCCTCTGGAAAGGCCGCAAGCCCGAGGATGGCGAAAACTTCTGGCCGTCGCCATGGGGCGAAGGCCGCCCCGGCTGGCACCTCGAATGCTCCGCGATGATCCGGGAATACCTCGGCGATTCCTTCGACCTCCACTCCGGCGGCGTCGATCTCGTGTTCCCGCACCACGAGAATGAAATCGCCCAGAGCGAGTGCGCCTGCGGCGGCCACTTCGCCGCGCACTGGTTTCACATCACCCACCTGCTGGTGGATGGCGGGAAAATGTCAAAATCGCTCGGCAATCTCTACACCCTCGAAGACCTCGCCGCCCGCGGCCACACCGCCATGGAAGTCCGCTACGTCCTGATCGGCGCGCACTACCACAAGCCGCTCAACTTCACCCTCGACTCTCTAACCGGTGCCCGCGAGGCACTCGCGAAACTCGCCAAAGGCGCGCGCCAGCTCGCCGCAAAGGCCGGTCCCGACACCCGCCTCACCAGCGCCGGTTTCGGCCCGTTCCAAGCCGCGTGGGACAGCCTCAACCACGACCTCAACACCCCCGGCGCGCTCGGCGGTCTTTTCACCGGCCTGCGCGAAGCCGCCAATCTAACCGGCCCGGAAGCCGCCGCCGCCCTCGCCGGCTTCAACCGCATTCTCCGCGCCCTCGGCCTCGCCCTGCCGGAAGAAACCCGACAAGCCGCCACGGAAATCCCGGAATCCGTCAAAGCCCTCGCCGAGTCCCGCTGGCAAGCCCGCCTCGCCAAAAACTGGGCCGAGTCCGACACCCTCCGCGCCCGCCTCGCCGACCAGGGCTGGCTCGTCAAGGACGGCAAGGACGGATATACTCTGGAGCCTGCGGGGAACTGAAATCCGGTTCATTCCGGGTCACGATGCAATCCGCCCCTGCGAGAACTGCGGAAT